>NZ_JBTWMV010000022.1:0-136148 GCF_054850255.1 Streptomyces sp. 7R007
CCAGCAGATCGACAAGACGCTGGGCGCCGACTTCATGGTGCAGAACGGCAACTTCCTGCCCTTCTCCCAGGAGGTCACCGACAAGGTGCGCGGCACGGACGGGGTCGGTCTCGTCGTACGGGAGCGGTTCACCGGCGTGCGGGTGCACCTGCCCGACGGCAAGCGGATCGAGACCACCGCGGCCGGCTTCGACCCGCGGATCGACGACGTCGCGCACATCACGTACGCGCGGGGCGACACGGCGGCCGCGCTCGCGGACGGCAGCATGGGCATGGACGCCGACTGGGCGAAGGACCACGGGATCCGGCTGGGCAGCACGATCCCCGTCACCTTCCCCGACCGCACCACGGACCGGGTGAGGGTGGGCGCTCTCACCGATCAGGAGGGCTCCAGCGGGTTCGGCACTCAAGGCGGGCTCTTCTTCGGCATCAGGACGGTAGAGAAGCACGTGCCCGGCGGCCAGGACACCGTGCTGTTCGTCAACGCCGGGTCCGGCACCAGCCCCGACCGGCTGCGCGCCTCCCTGGAGAAGACCCTCGACCCCTATCCGCAGGTCCAGGTCCGCGACCAGGCCGACTACAAGAAGCTGATCCACGACCAGATCGCCGTGCTGCTGTACCTGGTGTACGCGCTGCTCGGGCTCGCGATCGTCATCGCGGTGCTCGGCGTGGTCAACACCCTCGCCCTGTCGGTCGTCGAGCGCACCCGGGAGATCGGGCTGCTGCGCGCCATCGGGCTCGCCCGGCGCCAGCTGCGCCGGATGATCCGGCTGGAGTCGGTGGTGATCGCGGTGTTCGGCGCTGTGCTGGGGCTGGCGCTCGGGCTGGTGTGGGGTGTGTGCACCCAGCAGGTGCTGGCGCTGCAGGGCATGAAGGCGCTCGCGATCCCCTGGAGCACCA
Source organism: Streptomyces sp. 7R007 (assembly GCF_054850255.1). Taxonomy (NCBI): domain Bacteria; kingdom Bacillati; phylum Actinomycetota; class Actinomycetes; order Kitasatosporales; family Streptomycetaceae; genus Streptomyces; species Streptomyces sp. 7R007. The sequence continues at coordinate 900 of NZ_JBTWMV010000022.1, forward strand.
TCGTCGCCGTCGTCGTCGGCTCGGCGGTCGTGGGCATCGTGGCGGCCCTGCTGCCCGCGTTGCGTGCATCCCGCATGAATGTGCTGGCGGCCATCGCGCACGAGTGATGGGATGCGGATGGGTTCTCAAGTCACCTTCGGTTGAGGAGAGTTCATGCCGCGTCCGTTCCGTTTCGGGGTCAGTATGGTCAGCCCGGCGCCCGCCGAGGAGTGGGGCGCCAAGTGCCGCCGGGCCGAGGAGCTCGGGTACGACGTGATCCACGTACCCGACCACCTGGGCATGGTGGCGCCGTTCCCGGCGCTGGTCGCGGCGGCCGCGGCGACCGAGCGGCCACGGGTGGGCACGTTCGTGCTCAACGCGGGCTTCTGGAACCCGGTACTGCTCGCCCGCGAGGTGGCCACCACGGACGCGCTGACCGGTGGGCGCCTCGAACTCGGGCTCGGCACCGGCTATGTCCGCGCCGAGCACGACACGGCGGGCCTGCCGTGGGGTTCCCCCGGCGAGCGGGTGGACCATCTGCGGCGCACGGTCGAGGAGTTGGACCGGCTCCTGGGCTCCGCGGACCACCAGCCGCGGCCCGTGCAGCAGCGGGTGCCGTTGATGATCGGCGGCAACGGCGACCGCATGCTGCGGCTGACCGCCGAGCACGCCGACATCGCGGCCTTCACCGGCGCCCGCCTGGCGCCCGGGAGTTCGACGGGGCGGCTGCTGCCGTTCTCGGCGGCGGAGCTGGAGGAGAGCGTGGCTCGCTACCTGCGGCACGCGCAGGGCCGTACGGAACCCGCCGAACTGAACCTGCTCATCCAGCTGGTGGCGGTCACCGGCGACCGCGAGGCCGCCGTCCGCCCGCTCGTCGAGCGGGTGGACGGCGCGACCGTGGAGGGCGCCCTGGAACTGCCGATCCTGCTGGTGGGCACGGTGGAGGAGATCGTGGCGCAGGTGCTGGCGCAGCGCGAGCGGTACGGCTTCACGTATCTCACGGTGCTGGAGCCGTCCATGGAGGCGTTCGCGCCGGTTCTCGCCGCGCTGCGGGACCGGTGAGCGTCCGGATGCCGGAATGTCCCGTCCCCGGCGCGACGCGACTGATGGGATCACCGTATGACTGAGCTACGGATCCGGGCCGCGGCGCCCGGCGACCTCGACAGCGTGCTGGCCTTCTGGAAGACGGCCGCGGAGGGCACCAGCATCAGCGACGACCGGGACGGCGTGGAGCGGCTGGTCGCCCGCGACCCGGAGGCGCTGATCCTCGCCGAGGCGGACGGCGAGCTGGTGGGCACGGTGATCGCCGGCTTCGACGGCTGGCGCTGCCATCTGTACCGGCTCGCGGTGCACCCCGGCCGGCGCCGGCAGGGGATCGGCTCGGCGCTGCTCGCGGCGGCCGAGGAGCGCTTCGTACGGCTGGGCGGGCGGCGCGGGGACGCGATGGTGCTGGTGCGCAACCAGACCGCCCATCATGCCTGGCGTGCTGCGGGGTACGCGCCCGAGGAGCACTGGCGACGGTGGGTGAAGCCGCTCACCGACTGAGCCGCTTTGCCGATCCTTTACCATGGGAGGACCGTATGCGACTCCGATCCGGTCCGCCGACGAAAGGTGTGAGCGTCCGCCCATGGGCGAGCCTCCCAGTACCCCCCGCAGCAGGCGACATCGCGCGCGCCTCCGCCCCCTGTCCGATCATGGGACGGAGGTGACCCGATGACCGAAGTGCTCCTCCTGCTGGTGGCGATCCTGCTGTCGCTCGCCTGCGGCGCCTTCGTGGCGGCCGAGTTCTCGCTGACCACGGTCGAGCGCGGCGAGCTGGAACAGGCCGTGGAGCGCGGCGAGCGCGGCGCCGCGGGCGCTCTGAAGGCCGTGCGGAACCTCACCTTCCAGCTCTCCGGCGCCCAGCTCGGCATCACCGTCACCAACCTGGTGGTCGGCATGCTCGCCGAACCGTCGATCGCCGAGCTGATCGCGGGCCCGATCGAGGCGCTGGGCCTGTCCCGCTCGGTGGCCACGTCGGTCGCCCTGGTCCTCGGCACGGCCCTGTCGACCGTCTTCCTGATGGTCGTCGGCGAACTGGTGCCGAAGAACTGGGCGATCTCCTCCCCGCTCGCCGTGGCCCGCCGCGTCGGCAACGCACAGCGCTGGTTCAGCGCGGCCTTCCGCCCGTTCATCACCCACCTCAACAACACGGCCAACCGTGTCGTACGGCGCTTCGGCGTGGAGCCGACCGAGGAACTCGCCGCCGCCCGCGGCCCCCAGGAGCTCGCTGCGCTCGCCCGGCACTCCGCCAAGGAGGGCGCCCTGGAGGCGGACACCGCCGAGCTGTTCGTGCGCACCCTCAACCTCGCCGACCTCACCGCGGAGAACGTGATGACGCCCCGCGTCCAGGTCATCGCCCTGGACGCCCAGGCGACCTGCGAGGACGTCGCGAACGCGACCCGCGCGACGGGCCTGTCCCGGTTCCCCGTCTACCGGGGCAGCCTCGACTCGGTCGTCGGCACCGCCCACATCAAGGACGTGCTCGCGGTACCCGCCGAGCGCCGGCCGCGCGTCCCGGTCTCCGAGCTGATGCGCGAACCGCTCCTGGTCCCGGAGTCGCTCACGGTCGACCGCCTGCTGGACCGGCTCTCCGGCAAGCGCACGATGGCCGTCGTCATCGACGAGTACGGCGGCACAGCGGGTGTGGCGACGCTGGAGGACATCGTCGAGGAGGTCGTCGGCGAGGTGCGCGACGAGCACGACCCGCACGAGACGCCCGACCTCGCGCCGGCGGGCAGCGACGACGAGGGCCGGGCTCTGTACTCGGCCGACGGTTCGGCGCGCGTCGACCAGCTCGCGCGCGTGGGGCTGCGGGCGCCGGAGGGACCGTACGAGACGCTGGCCGGGCTCGTCGCCGCGGAGCTGGGGCGCATCCCGGCCGCGGGCGACCACGTGGAGGTCGCCGGCTGGCGGCTGGACGTGGTGGACGCGGCCGGGCGCAGGGCGGCGCGGGTGCTGATGCACGCGCCGTTCGAGGACCGGGAGGCACTGTGACCGCGCTGCAACTGCTGATCGCCGCGGCGACGCTCGTCGTCAACGCCTTCTTCGTGGGCGCCGAGTTCGCGCTGATCTCCGTACGGCGATCGCAGATCGAACCGCACGCCGAGCAGGGGGACCGGCGGGCCAGGAGCGTGCTGTGGGGGCTGCAGCACGTGTCGGCGCTGCTGGCCGCGGCGCAGCTCGGCATCACGCTGTGCACGCTGGTCCTCGGTGTGGTCGCGGAGCCGGCGATCGCTCATCTGCTGGAGCCGGTGTTCCACGCGGTCGGCGTGCCGGCGAGCGCGGGGCACGCGGTGTCGTTCGTCATCGCGCTGGTCCTGGCGACGTACGCGCACATGCTGCTCGGCGAGATGGTGCCGAAGAACATCGCGCTGGCCGAGCCGGTGCGCAGTGCGCTGGTGCTGGGCCCGCCGCTGGTGGCCCTCTCCCGCGCCCTGCGTCCGGTGATCTTCACTATCAACGCCTTCGCCAACGCCCTGCTGCGGCTGCTGCGGGTGGAGACCAAGGACGAGGTCACCGCGACCTTCTCGGACGCCGAGCTGGCCCAGATCGTCACGGACGCCGGCCAGGCGGGCCTCATCGACGACCGGGCCCTGGAGCGGCTGCACGACGCGCTGGAGCTGGGCCGCCGTCCGGTGCGCGACGTCGTCCTGCCGCTGGAAGGCGTCGTCTACGCGCGCGTGGGCGTCACGCCCGAGGAGCTGGAGCGCCTGTCAGCCGAGTCCGGCTTCTCCCGCTTCCCGGTGGTGGACGCCACCCGCCGGATCGTCGGCTACCTGCACGTGAAGGACGCGCTGGACGCCTCTCCCCGGGACGTGCCGTTCCGGGTGCGGGACATGCGCCCCATCGCACGCGTGCGGGAGTCCACCCCGCTGGACGACGTCCTCACCGCGATGCGCGGCAGCCGCACGCACCTGGCGGCGGTCCTGGGCGCCGACGGCCGGCTGGCGGGGCTGGTGACGATGGAGGACGTGCTGCGGGAGCTGTTCGGGCAGCGGGCCTGACACGGCCGGCCTGGCCCAACGTGGCCGGCCCGGCGTGGACACCCTGACCGACCGGCGGGTATGGAAAGCGGGTTACCATCTCTGTCGCCATGCAGACGAACCCCACCCACTCCAGCCTGGTCGCGGTCGGCGACTCCTTCACCGAGGGCATGTCGGACCTGCTGCCCGACGGCACCTACCGCGGCTGGGCCGACCTCCTCGCCGGCCGGATGGCCGCCGTGACGCCCGGCTTCCGGTACGCCAACCTCGCGGTGCGCGGCAAGCTGATCGGGCAGATCGTCGACGAGCAGGTCGACGTCGCGGCGGCCATGCGGGCCGACGTCGTCACGCTCGTCGGCGGCCTCAACGACACGCTGCGGCCCAAGTGCGACATGGGCAGGGTGCGGGGGCTGCTGACCGAGGCGGTGGAGAAGCTGGCGCCGTCGTGCAAGCAGCTGGTGCTGATGCGCAGTCCCGGTCGGCAGGGGCCGGTGCTGGAGCGTTTCCGGCCGCGCATGGAGGAGCTGTTCGCCACCGTCGACGAGCTCGCCGAACGGCACGGCGCCGTGGTGGTCGACCTGTACGGCGCGCCCTCGCTCGCCGATCCCCGGCTGTGGGACGTGGACCGGCTGCACCTGACGGCCGAGGGGCACCGGCGGGTCGCGGAGGCGGTCTGGCAGGCGCTCGGCTACGACCCCGAGGACACCGGCTGGCACACCCCGATGCCGGCCACGGTGCCACCGCACTGGCTGGCCCGCCGCCTGGCGGACGCCCGCTTCGCCCGCCGGCACCTGCTCCCCTGGATCGGCCGCCGCCTGACGGGCCGCTCCTCCGGCGACGGCCGCCCGCCGAAGCGACCGGAACTGCTGCCGTACGAGGGCCCGACGGGGTGACCCCCGGGTGACCACGCGGGTGATCAACCTCAGGGGCCGCCTCCACGACTTCGGCCCCCGGCTGGAACACGCGCCCGCGGACGTGGTCTACGTCGGCCGCCGCTGGACGCTGGGCGGCTGGGACCTGCCGAGGCACCCGCTGTACAACCCCTTCGCCTACGACACCCCGAAGCGCCGTCGCGACGGCACCCGCGCCGAGGTCATGGCGCTGTACCGGGCGTACCTGCTGGAGCGGCCGGAGCTGCTGGAGCTGGTGCCCGAGCTGCGCGGACGGACGCTGGCCTGCTGGTGCGCGCCCGCACTCTGTCACGCCGGCGTCCTGGCCGAGCTGGCCGACGTGGCGCCCGTCTCGTAGCTTCCCACGAACAACCCCGTGGCGCTGGCCTGCACGAATCGCCAGTAGAATCCCTCTACGTGACTTCCGCTCCCGCCAAGCCCCGCATCCCGAACGTCCTCGCCGGACGCTACGCCTCCGCCGAGCTCGCCACGCTCTGGTCGCCCGAGCAGAAGGTGAAGCTGGAGCGGCAGCTCTGGCTTGCCGTGCTGCGGGCCCAGAAGGACCTCGGCATCGAGGTGCCGGACGCGGCTATCGCCGACTACGAGCGTGTCCTCGACACCGTCGACCTGGCCTCCATCGCCGAGCGCGAGAAGGTCACGCGGCACGACGTGAAGGCGCGGATCGAGGAGTTCAACGACCTCGCCGGCCACGAGCAGGTCCACAAGGGCATGACCTCCCGCGACCTCACGGAGAACGTGGAGCAGTTGCAGATCCGGCTCTCGCTGGAGCTGATGCGCGACCGTACGGTGGCCGTGCTGGCGCGGCTGGCCAAGCTGGCCGGCGAGTACGGCGAGCTGGTCATGGCCGGCCGCTCCCACAACGTCGCCGCGCAGGCGACCACCCTGGGCAAGCGGTTCGCGACCGCCGCCGACGAGCTGCTCGTGGCGTACGGCCGGGTGGAGGAGCTGCTCGCCCGTTACCCGCTGCGCGGCATCAAGGGCCCGGTCGGCACGGCCCAGGACATGCTGGACCTGCTCGGCGGGGACGCGGCGAAGCTCGCCGAGCTGGAGGACCGCATCGCCCGGCACCTCGGCTTCTCGCAGGCGTTCACCTCGGTCGGCCAGGTCTACCCGCGCTCGCTGGACTACGAGGTGGTCACGGCCCTCGTCCAGCTGGCCGCCGCCCCCTCCTCGCTGGCCAAGACGATCCGGCTGATGGCCGGGCACGAGCTGGTCACCGAGGGTTTCAAGCCCGGCCAGGTCGGTTCCTCCGCGATGCCGCACAAGATGAACACCCGCTCCTGCGAGCGCGTCAACGGCCTGATGGTGATCCTGCGCGGCTACGCCTCGATGACGGGCGAGCTGGCGGGCGACCAGTGGAACGAGGGCGACGTGTCCTGCTCGGTGGTGCGCCGGGTCGCGCTGCCGGACGCGTTCTTCGCCCTCGACGGCCTGCTGGAGACGTTCCTGACGGTCCTCGACGAGTTCGGCGCCTTCCCGGCCGTCGTGGCCCGCGAGCTGGACCGCTACCTGCCCTTCCTGGCCACCACGAAGGTGCTGATGGGCGCGGTGCGCGCCGGCGTCGGCCGCGAGGTCGCACACGAGGCCATCAAGGAGAACGCCGTCGCCTCCGCGCTGGCGATGCGCGAACAGGGCGCCGAGCGCAACGAACTGCTCGACAAGCTCGCCGCGGACGAGCGCATCCCGCTCGACCGGGCCGAGCTGGACGCCCTGATGGCCGACAAGCTGTCGTTCACGGGCGCCGCCGCCGACCAGGTCGCCGCGGTCGTCGGCCGCGTCGAGGAGATCGTCAAGCAGCACCCGGAGGCCGCGGGCTACACGCCGGGGGCGATCCTCTGACCCGCTTCACCCCTGCTGAGCTGGAGGCCGCCCGCGACCGTCTCGTACCGGACGTGGTCGCGGACGGCCTCAAGGTGCTGTTCTGCGGCATCAATCCCGGCCTGATGACGGCGGCCACGGGCCACCACTTCGCCCGGCCCGGCAATCGCTTCTGGCCGGTGCTGCACCTGTCGGGGTTCACGCCGAGGCTGCTGAAGCCGTCGGAGCAGCGGGAGTTGCCGGCGTACGGGCTCGGCATCACGAACGTGGTGGCACGGGCGACGGCCCGGGCCGACGAGCTGAGCGCGGAGGAGTACCGCGAGGGCGGACGGCGACTGGCGCTGAAGGTGGCCCGGCTCAGGCCGCGTTGGCTGGCCGTGGTGGGCGTGACGGCCTACCGGGCCGCCTTCGACGACCGCAAGGCCCAGGTGGGGCCGCAGGAGCGGGTCATCGGGGACACGCGGGTGTGGGTGCTGCCCAACCCCAGCGGGCTGAACGCGCATTGGACGGCCGCGACGATGGCGGAGGAGTTCGCGCGGTTGCGGGTGGCGGCCGAGGGGTGACCGGTCGGGCTCACGCCGGGGCGACGTCCGAGCCGACGAGGAGCAGCCGCACCGCGGCCTCGGGGTCGGTGTCGGCCACGGCGACGACGACCCAGCGGCCGGTGTCGGTGTTCTCCCAGCCGCGCACTTCGACCACCTCCCCGGCGAGCCTCGCCCAGGGTTCGGGTATCTCCTCGCCGCGGCCCACGCGCTCCTGGAGGGTGCCGGTCCCCCAGCGCGCCGGAGCTCCGCGCCGGGCGGTCAGCAGGTCCGTGAGGGCGCCTTCGAGGGCGTACACGTCGTCCGCCGTCGGCTCCCCCTCGCACTCCTCCCCGCCGCTTCCCCCTAACTCCACTATTCGGTAGCCGGAGCCGTCCAGCTGCCCGGACCACAGCTCGTCGACCAGGGCGAGACACGTCACGATGTCCATGTGATCCAGTATTCCGCCCACCACTGACAATTGGCGGCTCGTCAGGCGTCCCGGCGCCGGACGCTCCACGCCCCGGCGAGCAAGGCGGCCGCCGTCCACAGCGCCGTCACGGCGAGGCCGGCCCACGGGCCGAGGGTCCCCGGCGGGTTCTCGTACAGCACTGCCTGTCCCGCCTTGTCGGGCAGGAAGTCGGCCACAGTACCGGCCGCGTCGCCGACCACGAAGGAGACGACCAGGATGAACGGGATCAGCAGCGACAGGGTGGCGACGCCGCTGCGCAGCACGGCCGTGAGACCGGCCGCGAGCAGGGACATGAGCGTCAGGTAGATCCCGCAGCCCACGACCGCGCGCACCTGCTCCCCCACGCTCGGCCCGGGTGCCGTCCGCGCCACCGCCAGGGCGGCCGCGCCGGTGACGAGGCCGACCGGCAGCACCGGCAGGGCCACCGCCGTCACCTTCGCCGCGAACCAGCGTCCGCGCCACGGCACCGCGGTCAGCGCCGGCCGGAGCCCGCCCCCGGGGAACTCCGACGACACGGCCATGGCCCCGAAGGACACGGCGGCGATCTGTCCCGGCAGGACACCGGAGAACGCCGTGAACAGCGGGTCGACATCCGGGGTCGAGGCGTCGGAGGCACCGGCCAGCGCGGAGAACGCCGTGGTGGCGGCGAACAGGGCGAGCAGGGTGGCGAGCAGGGAACGCAGGGTGCGGATCTTGAGCCACTCCGACCGGAGCACGGGGACGAACGGCATGGTCAGGCCTCCTGGGGCTGTGCGGCGAACTCGGTCTCGGTGGCGGCCAGATCCAGATAGGCCTGTTCCAGGGTGGCCTCCTCGGTGGCGAGTTCGAGGAGCGGTACGCCCGCGGCGGAGGCGAGCCGGCCGATGTCGTCCACGCGTGCGTGCGGCACGGTCCAGTGCCCGTCCTCGTGCTCGACGGCCGTGTGGCCGTGACGGGCGAGGAGGTCGCGCAGGGCGGGGGCGTCCGTCGTGCGGACGCGGACGCCCGGTCGCACGCGCGCGTGGATGAACTCCCGCATGGGGGTGTCCGCCAGGAGCCTGCCCCGGCCGAGGACGACGAGGTGGTCGGCGAAGGAGGCGGTCTCGTGCATGAGATGGCTGGAGACCAGGACCGTGCGCCCCTGGGCCGCGAGGCGGCGCAGCAACCCGCGGATCCAGACGATGCCTTCGGGGTCGAGGCCGTTGGACGGCTCGTCGAGCAGGACCACTCCGGGGTCGCCGAGCAGGGCGGCCGCGATGCCCAGTCGCTGCCGCATGCCCAGGGAGTACGTCCGGGTCCGGCGCCGGGCCACCGAGGCCAGGCCGCTCTCCTGGAGCACCTCGTCGACACGGCGGTCGGGGATGCGGTTGCTCGCCGCCAGGATGCGCAGATGATCGCGGCCGGTGCGGGCACCGTGGGCGGCCTGGGCGTCGAGGAGGGCGCCGACATGGCGCAGGGGTGCGCGGAAGGTGGCGTAGGCGCGTCCGCCGATCGTGGCCGTGCCGGAAGTCGGCCGGTCCAGGCCGAGCACGAGCCGCAGGGTGGTGGACTTTCCGGCGCCGTTGGGGCCGAGGAAGCCGGTGACGCGGCCGGGGCGCACGGTGAACGTCAGGTCGTCCACGGCTCGTCGGGTGCCGTACTCCTTGGTGAGGGCGCGGACTTCGATACTGGTCATGGCAGCAGCCTGGCGATCGGGGCGGAGCGGTTCCTCCCCCGCGGGTGGAGACCGTCTCCCCCGTGCGAGGGAGGACCGTTGTCGGTGGCGGCTGGCACGATGACCGAATGGTCCGCTTGCTGCGCCCGTTCGGCCGGGCGGTGACGTACACACGGTCGCTGCATCTGTTCGTCGCGATCGTGTGGCCGGCCATGTGGCTGTTCGTCGACGAGGCGTGGTGGACCTGGGCGGCGGCGGCCGCCCTGCTCGTCCCGGCGGGTCTGGTGCCGGCGATGCGCACCGTGGAGGGACTGCAGGCCAGGCTGTTGCTGACCGGGCACCGGCACGACAGCGAGGGCGCCGGCATCGTCGTCGCGCCGTCCGCCTCCTGGAGCGACCGGGGCCGGCTCGTGGTGTGGCTGCAGGCGCGGCTGCTGCTCGGCTGTGTCGCCTCGATGCTGATCGTCCAACTCCTGCTGGCCTCGGTGGGATTGGTGTCCGGCGTGTTCGGCGGCGACGTCGGACAGGGTGCGCTGCTGCACCTCGACGGGCGTCAGTGGTGGCATGTCCTGCTGGTGCTCCCGGTGCTGGCCGCGCTGGCGGTGACGGTGGCCGGGTCGGGCCACCTCGTCACGGCGCTCGCCCACCGGCTCCTGGGCCCCTCCCCGGCCGAGCGTCTCGCCGCCCTGGAGGAGCGCACGGAACAACTCCTGGAGCGCACCCGCATCGCCCGCGAACTGCACGACTCCATCGGCCACGCCCTCACCGTGGCCGTCGTGCAGGCCGGTGCCGCCCGCGCGGCCGGCGACCCCGCGTTCACCGACCGGGCCCTGGACGCCATCGAGGAGACCGGCCGAGCCGCCCTGGAGGACCTGGAGCGCGTCCTGGGCGTCCTGCGCGAGTCCAGCCGGCCGGTGGGCGGACGGCCCACGCTCGTGGACGCCGGCCGCCTGCTGGAGTCGGCGCGCGCCTCGGGCGCGAAGGTCGACGCCGATCTGACCGGTTCCTTGGACACGGTTCCGGATCCGGTCTCCCGCGAGGGCTACCGCATCCTCCAGGAGTCGCTGACGAACGTGCTGCGGCACGCGGGAGCCGTCCCCGTCCGGGTGCGCGTCGACGTCGGCGACGGCGCGCTCGCCCTCGAAGTCCGCAACCCCCTCACCGCGCCGGTACCGGGCCCCGGGCGGGGCAGCGGACTGCGCGGCATACGCGAGCGCGCGGCGCTGCTGGGGGGCCGCGCGCGCACCGGGCCCGACGAGGGCGACTGGCAGGTGCGGGTGGAGCTGCCGCTGAGTTGATCTACGCTGGCCGGATGCCGGTGACCGTGCTTCTAGTCGACGACGAACCCCTCGTACGCGCCGGTCTGCGGGCCGTCCTGGAGGCGCAGCCCGACATCGAGGTCGTCGGGGAGGCGGCCGACGGGGCGGCGGTGATCCCGCTGGTGCGGCGGCTGCGTCCCGACGTGGTCGCGATGGACGTACGGATGCCGCTGATGGACGGCATCGAGGCCACGCGGGCGGTGCTGCGGACGGTCGAGGCGCCCCCGAAGATCCTGGTGGTGACGACGTTCGAGAACGACGAGTACGTGTACGAGGCACTGCGGGCCGGCGCCGACGGGTTCCTGCTCAAGCGGGCCCGGCCGGCGGAGATCGTGCACGCCGTGCGGCTGGTCGCGGAGGGCGAGTCGCTCCTGTTCCCCGCCTCCGTGCGGCAGTTGGCCGCCGCCTACGGGGACGGCGGCAACCGGGCGGCGCGGGCCGCGCTGGAGCGGGCGCGGCTGACCGAGCGGGAGGCGGAGGTGCTGCGGCTGATGGCGCGCGGCCTGTCGAACGCGGAGATCGCCGAGCGGCTGGTGGTCGGCACGGAGACGGTGAAGTCGCATGTGAGCGCGGTGCTGGCGAAGCTGGGGGCGCGCGACCGCACGCAGGCGGTGATCGCCGCCTACGAGTCGGGGTTCGTCGCGCCGGGCTGATCCGGTGGCGCGGGGCCTGGCACTCGCCGGTGTCCTCCGCTCCGAGTACGATCCGGCCAACACGCGCACGAGCTGGGAGGACGGACGGTGGGGCGGCTGACCGGCGGGGATCCCTCGCTGCTGCGAAGGATCAACTCCGCGGTGGTGCTGCACGCGCTGCGCGCCACGGACTGCGCGACGCTGACGGAGATCACCCGGGTGACCGGGTTGTCCCGGCCGACCGTCGAGGGCGTCGTCGAGGACCTCATCGAGGCGGGGTACGTCGTCGAGAAGGCGGCCGACGAGAGTGTCGTACGACGTCAGGGGCGGCCCGCGCGGAGGTTCCGCTTCCGGGCCGAGGCGGGGCATCTGCTGGGGCTGGAGATCGGGCCGCACCGCGTCGCCGCGCTCCTGGCCGACCTGGACGGACGGGTGCTCGGCGCGCAGGCCAAGGACGTCGACGAGCGGGCGCCGGCCGACGAGCGGCTGGAGCGGCTGCGCACGGCGGTCGCCGAGCTGCTGCGCCGGGCCGGTGTGCCGCGCAGTTCGCTGCGCGCGGTGGGGGTCGCCACGCCCGGGATCGTGGAGGCCGACGGCACCGTACGGCTGGGCACCGCGCTGCCGCAGTGGACGGGACTGCGGCTCGGGGAGCGGCTGAGCCGGTCCTTCAAGTGCCCGGTGCTGGTGGAGAACGACGCCAACGCCGCGGCCGTCGCCGAGCACTGGAAGGGCGCGGCCACCGAGTCCGACGACATGGTGTTCGTGCTGGCGGGGCTCAGTCCGGGGGCCGGTTCGCTGATCGGGGGGCGGCTGCACCGCGGGTACGGCGGGGCGGCCGGCGAGATCGGCGCACTGCATCTGCTGGGCCGCGAGGCGACTCCGGAGACGCTGCTGTCCACCACCGACGAGCCCCTCCACCCGCTGGACGAGCAGGCCGTCGCGGCGGTCTTCGCGCAGGCCCGCGAGGGCGACCGGCGCGCCCGCGCGGCCGTCGAGCGCTTCATCCAGCGCCTCGTCCACGACGTCGCCGCCCTGGTCCTCGCCCTCGACCCCGAACTCGTCGTCATCGGCGGCTGGGCGGCCGGTCTGGACGGCGTACTGGAGCCCCTGCGCCGGGAGTTGGCCCGCTACTGCCTGCGCCCGCCGAAGGTGACCCTGTCACTGCTCGGCGAGGCGGCGGTGGCCACGGGCGCGCTCCGGCTGGCGCTCGACCACGTGGAGGAGCAGCTGTTCGCGGTGGAGGGCACGGTGACGGCTCGGCGCTGAGAGGCGCGCGAGCCGGCAGGGAAGCCTGCGTCCTGCGCACCCCGCCCGCGGGCTCCGCGCCCCGGAAGGCTCGGGGCGCGGAGTTCGTCGGGGTCAGGACGCCCGGCGCTGCGCGTCCTCGTGTATCTCCACGCCGTCCGAGTCGCCGAACGTCAGCCGGCAGGTGTCCGCCCGGTACGTGGCCACGGAGAGCGCCGCCGTGCGGCCGCCGGCGAGGAAGCGGGTGGTGACGACGAGGACGGGCGAGCCGGGGAGGCGGTCCAGTTCCTTGGCGTCGTCGGCGCGGGCCGAACCCAGCTCCACCGCGCTGTCGCGGCCCTCCAGCTCCAGCCGCTGCAGCTCGCGCAGCACGGCACGCGCGCGTGCCGGCCCGGACGGGGCGTCGATGGCGGACAGGTCGGGCACGGACGCGGCCGGCACGTGGAGCAGCTCGGCGGCGACGGGCTGGCCGTTCGACACGCGGGAGCGACGGACGGTGTGGACGGGCTCGTCCGGTCCGGTGCCCAGGGCGGCGGCGACGGCCGCGGGCGGCACCTGCAACGTGCAGTCGACGGCCTGCCAGACGTCACCGGCCGCGCCCGGCCAGGCGTGCTGTTCGGTGCCGACGGCCACGCCCACGCGCGGCGGGGCGACGGTCGTGCCGACACCGCGGCGGCGCTGCAGGCGGCCCTCCAGTTCGAGCTGCTCCAGCGCCTGGCGCAACGTGGCGCGGGCGACACCGAAACGGGCCGCCAGATCACGCTCGTTGGGCAGGATCTCGCCCACGGAGAACTCGGAGTCCAGTGCCTCGGTGAGCACGGTCTTGAGATGCCAGTACTTCGGTTCCGGCACCGATTCCAACTGCGTGGTCCCCACCCTGTCCTCCGCAATCGCCCTGGTCCCGCGGCTTTTAGCGCCCTTGTTTATTAAAGGTTGTTGCACTTCTCTGCGACCATAGGGCGGCCCAAACCCTTGGTCAAGACCAATCCTCGATCCCATAGGGAACACAGAGAGCGGTTGCCGCACGGCGTTCACGAACCGTTCGCGCGGGGCCCGGCCGGCGGTGTCAGGAACCGTGCAGGGTGCGGTGCGGCGAGCGGCCGTAGGAGCTGCGGTAGAGCGCGGCGAAGCGGCCGGGGTGGTGGAAGCCCCAGCGCGCCGCGATCCCGGTGACCGTGGCGCCGTCGCCCGGGTCGGCGGCGGCCAGGTCCTGGTGGGCGTGGGAGAGCCGCACGGTGCGCAGGTGGGCGAGCGGTGTGGTGTCGAGGTGCCGGCGGAAGGCGTACTGCAGGGCCCGGACCGTGACATGGGCCGCGGCGGCGATGTCGGCGACGGTGAGGGGCTGGTCGGCGTGGTCCTCGATGTAGGCCAGCGCCCGGCGCAGCACGGCCGGGTGGCCGTCGTGGCGGTCGGCCGCCGTGGGCTCGGTGAGCGCGGTGTTGGGGAAGGTGCCCAGGACGACGGCGGCCAGGTGCTGCGCGGCGGTGGCGGCGACCAGCGGCTGCTCGGCGAGGTCCGGCACGGCCAGGACGTGATCGCGCAGGTAGCCGATCGTGTCGCGCAGCCGCTGCCCCGCGGCGCCGGAGTGCGGCCGGTGCCCGGTGAGGCGGACCGGCCGGGATCCGGGCGCCGGCCCGGCGACCTGGGCCAGCAGGTCGGGGTCCAGCATGGTGATGTTGTAGCGGGCGGCGCAGATGCGGCCCGCGTACGGCAGTTCCGGAGGCGCGAAGGACACCACGTCACCGGGGCCGAAGGAGTCCTCCACCCCCTGGTACCTGTGGTCCTGGATGGTGCCCTCGTGCACCAGGCACAGGCAGATCCGGCCGAGCGGCGTGACCGCGTAGCTCATCGAGAAGTCCAGGTCGAGTTCGTCGACGCTGAAGGAGTCGGTGGCGGTGCGGTCGATGTGCGCCCGGCTGGTCCCGGCGCTGTCGTTGCCGATGCGCATCCTGGCGTAGGCGCGGCTGAGGAATGCCTCCGTGCGGCCGAGATCGTCGCTGTCGAAGGTGAGCGTGTGCAAGGCTGCGCCGTCCCCTCGGCTGGAACCGGTTACTCCTGAAGGCTACGTCGCTCGTGGAGCGGACAGCACGACCCGGCCCCCGGCGGGCCGGGCGGGAACTCTTCGTTTTCCGGACCGTCGCCGGCGAAGTGTTCGCTTCACGGCTCGCGGTCACGGTGCGCGAGGGTGCACGGTGGCCAGAGCGGAGCGGCGCCGTCAGCTGGGAACGTCACAGCGCGCCGAGCCGGGAAAGCGGGCAGGTCAGGCGCGGATGACGGAACAGCACGAACCCCTCGGCGAGCTGGCCGCCCTGCGGCGGGAAGTCGAGCAGCTACGCCGTGCCCTCGGTTCACACGCGGCCATAGACCAGGCGATCGGCGCGCTCAGGGTGCTGTACGGGCTCGGGCCCGAGGATGGCTGGAACGTGCTCCAGCATGTCTCCCAGCACACCAACACCAAGCTGCGCCGCGTCGCGGAGCAGGTCCTCCGCTGGGTCGACCACGGGGAGCTGCCGGCCGAGACGAGCCTCGCCCTGCACAGGGCGCTGGTCGACACCCGGCGCGCCCGCCTGACCCTGGGGGTCGACTCGTGCGACCACGGCCGGACCTGGCCGTCCGCGCCGCCGTCCGCGCCGCCGTCGGCGCGGGTCACCACCGCGGGGGCGGTCACCTGCGGGAGTGCCGCGAGCCGCAACGGCGGCGGCGACGCGCACGGCCAGGGCGGCTAGGACGACCGCCGTACCCGGACGGCCCCGCGCGGTGGGCCGTCAGCGTCCGACCGCGACCCCGCCGTGCGCCCGCCACGCCCCCTCCCGCAGCTCCGCGTCGCCCAGCACGTCGACGGCCGTGCACGCCAGCGCCTCCGTGACCGCCGTGAGGACCCGGCGCGCCCGGGGAGAGGCCGCCGCGACGGCGAACTCGGGCGTGTGGTCGGAGCCGTCCTCGTCCATGATCGCGACGAAGGGGTGGATGGCCGGGACGCGGGCACTGACGTTGCCGATGTCGGACGATCCCAGGTACACGCCGGGTACGGGCGGCGTGAGGCGGATGCCGGCGCGGGTGAGGTGGGCGGCGAAGCGGTCGGAGAGGGCCGCGCTGTCGCGGAAGTGCTCGTAGCGGACGGTGGCCCGTTCGACGGTGACGGTGGTCCCGGTGGCCTGGGCCACGCCCCGCGCGCACGTGCCCAGCCGCTCGGCCAGGTCGTCGAGTTCCGCGGTGGTGGCCGCGCGCAGGCCGAACAGGCCCTCGGCGTACTCGGGGACGATGTTCGTGGCCTTGCCGCCGTGGGTGACGATGCCCTGGATGTGCGAGGCCTCGGGCAGCCGGCGGCCGAGCGCCGACAGCACGTTGAACAGCTCGACCAGCGCCGCGAGCGCGTCGATGCCCTCGGTGGGGTTGCCCGTCGGATGGGCGGCCCGCCCGTGGAAGCCGACCCGGTACTGCTCCTGCGCCGTCAGCGGAGCCCGCGCCCAGTCGTACACGCCGGGGTGGAACATGAGCGCCGCGTCGACGTCGTCGAAGACGCCCGCCTCGACTTCCAGGGCCTTGCCGCCCCCGCCCTCCTCGGCTGGGGTGCCCACCGCCAGCACCGAGCCCGTGTCGCCGCCGTCGCCGTCCAGCGCGGCGCGGGCGGCGAGGGCGGCGCCCAGGCCGGCCGCGGCGATCAGGTTGTGCCCGCAGGCGTGCCCGAGTCCGGGCAGGGCGTCGTACTCCAGCAGCAGCGCCACCGCGGGCCGCCGCGTGCTCGAGCGCGCAACGAACGCCGTCGGCATGCCCGCCACGCCCTCGCGGACCTCGAATCCCGCCCGGCGCAGCTCCCCCGTCAGCAGCGCGGCGGCCCGCTGCTCGGCGAAGGCGTACTCGGGGTGGGCGTGCAGCTGCGAGGCGACCTCCCACATGGCCTCGGCCCGTTCGGCGACTTCCGCGCGGATGCGCCGGTGGACGGCGTCGGAGATGCGGGACAACACGGCCTCCTCGGTGGGTGACGAGCCTGTTCCTCTCCGCCTCCGGGTTTCACGGCACGCGCGACCGACACCGCCCACCGCCCTGTTACGCGGTGCGGGCCACGGGTACCCGGCGGCGGCCCGCCCCGCTCCGGCCCCGAAGGAGGCTCATGGCCTTCGCTTTCCCGGACCGACGGACGCGCAGTCGTGCCCTGGTCGGCGGGCTGCTGACCGGGATCGGTATCGCCGCGTTCGTCGACGAGACCGTCTTCCACCAGTTGCTGCACTGGCATCACTTCTACGACAGGTCGACGCCTGAGGCGGGTCTCGTCTCCGACGGCCTCTTCCACGCCGGGGGCTGGCTGGCGATCGTGGCGGGGCTCTTCCTGTACGCCGACCTGCGCCGCCGGGGCGGCCCACCGCGCCCGGTGTGGTGGGCCGGGGTGTGTCTGGGGCTCGGCGGGTTCCAGCTGTACGACGGGACGGTCCAGCACAAGCTGCTGCGGCTGCACCAGATCCGTTACCACGTCGACCCCGCTCCCTACGACTGGACGTGGAACGTGATCGCCGTGCTGTTCCTGCTGGCGGGCGCGCTGCTGTGGTGGCGGTCGCGGGCGGCCGGACGCGCCGGCTGACGGACGCGTGCGGGCCGTTCGAGCGGGGTGCCCATGGTGACGACCGACGTGCTGCCGGGACTGTGCCTCCTCGCCGGCGTCCTCTACACCGCCGGGGCCGGCCGGCTGCGGCGGCGCGGGGACCGGTGGGCGCGCGGCCGGGACGCGGCGATGTGGCTGGGCGCGGCGACGCTCACCGCGGCGGTCGCCGCTCCGTGGGAGGCGTGGCTGCCGCCGTTCACCGGGCACATGGCCACGCACCTGGCGGCGGGCATGGCCGCTCCCCTGCTCGTCGTGCTCGCCCGGCCCGTCACGCTCGCCCTGCGCGCACTGCCGGTGCCGGCGCGGCGGACGCTGCTGTCGCTGACCCGGTCACGTCCGGTGACGCTGCTGGTGTGGCCGCCGGTCGCCGCGCTCGTGGACGTCGGCGGGATGTGGCTGCTGTACCGGGCGCCCCTGCCTCCGGCCGTGCACCACAGCCCCTTGCCGACCGTGCACCTCTTCGCCGCCGGCACCCTGTTCACGTTCTCCGTCCTCGCCCTCGACCCCGTCCGGCACCGGGCCGGGCTCGCCCTGCGGTCCGGCGTCCTGTTCGCCGCCGCCGCGGCGCACACCGTCCTCGCCCGGAGCCTGTGGCGGGCGGGCCCGCCCGGACTGGCGTACACCCCGGCCGACCTGCACCAGGCGTCACACCTCATGTACTACGGCGGGGACGTGGTGGAGGTGGCGCTGGCCGTGGTGGTCGCCACTCAGTGGTACCGGGCGCAGGGCCGGGCGCTCGCACGGGCTTCCGCCGCGCCCCCGGCCGGGGGCGGCACCGTGTCAGCGGGCCCGCGACGGGTACCCGGCCCGTCCATCGGCGGTATCCGAAACGCACCCGGCGGGCCCGCCCGCCGGCAGGAGTGACCAGCATGAGCGAGCACACCCCGTCCCAGGCCGAAGGCGAACCGGAGAACGACGACAGCCGGAACACCTCCGAGCACCCCGCTCCCGACCACCCGACGCCCTCCCAGGCCGAGGGCGACCGCGACGACGAGACCGACGGCGACTGAGACCGGTACGGGATCCGGCGTCACGCCTCGGGGATCTCCAGGGACCGCAGCTTGTCGGGGTTGCGGATGATGTACACCGCCTGGATCCGCCCCTCGAAGACGTCCAGTTGGAAGACGCTGTCGGGCTTGCCCGCCGACAGGGCCACGAGCGCGGGGCCGCCGTTGAGCTCCATGAAGCGGAAGGACGGGTCCGGGATGCCCTTCCGAGCGGCTCCGACGAGGAAGCGGCCCACGTGGTCGGCGCTCTCCAGCACCCGCAGCGGCGCCCGCGACTTGCCGCCGCTGTCGCCGACCAGGCGCACGTCCGGCGCGAGCAGCGACATCAGGCCGTCCAGGTCGCCCTCCTCCGCGGCGGCCAGGAACCGCTCGGTGAGGTCCCGGCGCACGGCGGGGTCGACCTCGTAACGCGGCCGGCGCTCCTCGACGTGCTTGCGCGCCCGCCCGGACAGCTGCCGTACCGCCGCCTCCCCGCGGTCGAGCATGGCCGCGATCTCCGCGTACGGGTAGCCGAACGCCTCCCGCAGCACGAACACCGCCCGCTCCAGCGGGGACAGCGACTCCAGGACGACCAGGACGGCCAGCGAGACGGAGTCGGCGAGCACGGCCTGCTCGGCCGCGTCCGGGACGGTGTCCCCGAAGTCGGTGACGTACGGCTCCGGCAGCCACGGACCGACGTAGGTCTCGCCGCGTGCCTTGACCTGGCGCAGCCGGTCGATGGCCAGCCGGGTGGTGACGCGCACCAGGTAGCCGCGCGGTTCGCGCACCTCGCTGCGGGCGGCGCGCGACCAGCGCAGCCACGCCTCCTGCACCACGTCCTCCGCGTCGGCCACCCGGCCGAGCATGCGGTAGGCGACGCCCAGCAGCATGGGGCGGTGTTCTTCGAAGACGTCGGTCTCGATGTCGGTCGTCACCTCTCCATCCCATGCGACACATCCGGCCGTGTCCAGGAAAAATCCGCGTGTCCCGGAGCAGAATGGCCCACGGTCCGCCGGTGGTCGGCGGTCCGGACACGGGGAGGTGGCCATGCGGTACGCGGTTCTGGGCACGGGCGTGGTGGGCCGTACGCTCGGCGGCAAGCTGGTGGAAATCGGCCACGAGGTGACGCTCGGCTCGCGCGGCAAGGACAACCCGGCCGCCCTGGAGTGGGCGCGCGAGGCCGGTATCGGGGCGCGGGCGGGCACCTTCGCGGAGGCGGCCGCGGCGGCGGAGGTCGTGATCAGCGCCGTCGGCGGCCGGGTGACCCTGGCCGCGCTGGAGGCGGCCGGGGCGGAGAACCTCGACGGGAAGATCCTCGTGGACGTCTCCAACCCCCTGGCGTTCGAGGACGGGCAGGTCCGCCTCGACCCCGTCGAGTCGGACAGCGTGGGCGAGCAGGTGCAGCGGGCGTTCCCGGGGGCGCGTGTCGTCAAGACCCTCAACACCGTCAACTGCGAGGTGATGGTGCGGCCCTCGCTGGTGCCGGGCGAGCACCACATCTTCGTGTGCGGGGAGGACGCGTCGGCCAAGGAGCAGGTCACCGAGCTGCTCGGCGAGTTCGGCTGGCCCGCGCACCGGGTGCTCGACCTGGGCGGCATCGCCGCGTCCCGCAACGTGGAGATGTTCCTGCCGCTGTGGCTGAACCTGATGCAGCGGCTCGGGCACGCGCACTTCAACCTGGAGATCCGCGCGGGAGGTTGAGTCCGCCCTGGGGCTACCCGTCGGTAGTAATTGCTGACAAGCTGTCTACGGCGTCCGTGTGCGACCGAGTCGACCATCAGCGATCCCAGCCGAGGAGCAGCCCCATGTCCGCCACCGTCTCCTTCGAGGTGCCATCCCCGCGTGGCCCGCGGCCCGTGACCGTCTCGTACGCGCGCGTGGGCCGCGGGGAACCGCTGCTCCTGCTGCACGGCATCGGCCACCACCGGCAGGCCTGGGACCCGGTGGTGGACATCCTCGCCACCGAGCGGGACGTCATCGCCGTGGACCTGCCCGGCTTCGGCGCCTCCCCGGGGCTGCCGGAGGGGCTCGCGTACGACCTGGCGACGACCTCGGCCGTCTTCCGCGCGTTCTGCGAGGCGATGGAGCTCCAGCGGCCGCACGTGGCGGGCAACTCGCTCGGCGGGCTGATCGCGCTGGAGCTCGGGCGCGAGAAGCTCGTCCGGTCGGTCACCGCCCTGTCCCCGGCCGGGTTCTGGTCGGAGCCCGAACGGCGCTACGCCTTCGGCGTCCTGCTCGCCATGCGCCGGATAGCACAGCGGCTGCCGCTGCCCCTGGTGGAAGGGCTGTCGCGCTCGGCGGCCGGCCGCACCATGCTGACGAGCACCATCTACGCCCGCCCGGGCCGCCGTTCACCCGAGGCCGTGGTCGCCGAGACCCTGGCGCTGGCGCGGGCCACCGGCTTCGACGACACCCTCCGCGCGGGCGGGTCCGTCCTGTTCCGGGACGACCTGCCCGGGGTGCCGGTCACCGTCGCCTGGGGCACCCGGGACATGCTCCTGGTGCGGCGGCAGGGGGTGCGGGCCAAGCAGATCATCCCGCGGGCCCGGCTGGTGCGGCTGCCCGGCTGCGGGCACTGCCCGATGAACGACGACCCGGCCCTGGTCGCCCGCGTCATCCTCGACGGCAGCCGCTGACCCGGCGAACGCGCCCGAGCCGAGCCCGACCCCGGCGCCGACCAGGGCGCTGCCGACGGCCTGCGCGGTGCCGTAGGAGCCCGTGCCGACCAGCGGCGCGGTGCACGCGGCGGCGACCGGGATGAGGCCGGAGAACAGGGTGGCGCGCTCGGCGCCGATGCGCTGCATGCCCATGTACCAGCACACGAACCCGACGACGGTGACCACCGCCGCCTGCCACAGCAGCGCGGCGGCCTCGGTCGCGTCGGGGCGGCGCAGCCACGCCGTGCCGTCCACGACCGCGCCGGCGACGGCGGCCTCGACCGCCGCGACGCCGCACACCGTGGCGGACAGCAGCCGGGGGCCCAGCGGGCGCAGCACGGGCACGGCGAGGACGGCGAAACCGACCTCACCGGCCAGCGCGCACACGGAGAACGCCAGACCCCGGGCGTCGGTGCGTCCCCACCCCTGGACGGTGAACGCGCCGGCGGCGACCAGCAACGCCCCGTACAGCACGAGCCGTTGGGGCCGGCGGCCCTCGCTCAGCGGTACGGCGACGGCGACGACCACGGGCGCGCAGCCCACGAAGACGCCGGGAACCGCCGGTTCGGCGGTGCGCTCGGCGGCCAGGACGGCGAGGTTGAAGCCGACCATGCCGACGGCGGCCAGCAGCGTCAGGCGCGCCCACTGCCGGGGCACGAGCGCCCGCAGCCGGGCCGGGGCGCCGGTGCCGGCCAGCGGCAGCAGGAGCAGGCAGGCCAGGCCGTAGCGCAGGAACTGGCCGCCCGCATACGGGTAGTGGCCGAGCAGGCTGTTGGCGGTGAAGGACCCTCCGACGAGGACACAGGCGAGGGCGGCCAGGAGGGCGCCGCGGGTGGTGGGGTGCATGACGGTGACGCTAGGGAGGGCGGCGGCCCGGTTTAAGGTCCATTTCCATGACCTCATCGGGGACCAATCGGGACGGTGCCGAGTCTGCTTCTGCCACTCCCGCACCGACCGGTCCGGAGCCTTCGCGGGCGGCCACCCCCGCCTGGGAACTGCTCCTGCCGGCGGCTTCCGCTCCGGCACGCACGCGGGGGCGATCGCTTCAGGCCGCGTTGCGGGAGGCGGTACGGTCGGGGCGGCTCGCGCCGGGGACGCGGTTGCCGTCGAGCCGGGACCTCGCCGCCGACCTCGGCGTGTCGCGGGGGCTGGTCACCGAGGCGTACGAGCAGCTCACGGCGGAGGGGTATCTGCGCAGCGGGCGGGGCGCGGGCACCTGGGTGGGCGGCGCCGTGCGGACCGCTCGCCCACGCGCGCGTGATCTCGCCCCCCGCTCCCCCGGCACGTCGGCCGACTTCGTCCCGGGCACGCCGGACCTGTCGCTGTTCCCGCGGGCCGCGTGGGCCGCGGCGCAGCGCGGGGTGCTGGCCGAGCTGCCGCACCAGGACCTCGGCTATCCCGACCCGCGCGGTCTGCCCCGACTGCGCACGGCGCTCGCCGAGTTGCTGGCCCGGCGCCGGGGTGTGGTCGCGGACCCGGAGCGGATCGTCGTCGTCTCCGGAGTCGCGCAGGCGACGACGCTCCTCGGATTCGTGCTGCACGCGCGCGGGTTGCGCACCGTCGGTGTCGAGAACCCCGGCAGCCCCCAGCACGAGGCCCTCTACGCCTCGGCCGGCGTGGCCACCGTGCCGCTGCCGCTGGACGAGGAGGGGCTCGCCGTCGGCCCGCTGCGACGCTCGGGTGCACGGGCCGTGGTGACGACGCCGTCGCACCAGTTCCCCACCGGCATCGCCTACTCCGCGCGCCGCCGGGCCGAACTCCTCGACTGGGCGCGGTCGGTGGACGGGCTGGTGCTGGAGGACGACTACGACGGCGACTTCCGCTACGACCGCGCCCCGGTCGGCGCGTTGCAGGGCCTCGACCCCGACCACGTGGCCTACACGGGCTCGGTCAGCAAGTCCCTGGCCCCGGGCCTGCGGCTCGGCTGGCTCCTCGTGCCCGAGTCGCTCGCGGACGACGTCGTCGAGCGCAAGCGGACCATGGACCTCGGCCATCCCACCCTCGACCAGGCGCTGTTCGCCCGATTCGTCGAGCGCGGCGACTACGACCGCCAGCTGCGCCGCTGCCAGCGTGCCTACCGCGAACGCCGGGACGCCCTCGTCGCCGCCCTCGCGGAGCACTTCCCCGGCGCGGAGGTGACCGGCATCGCGGCGGGACTGCACGTCATCGTGCGGCTGCCCGAACGGTACGGGCCCCGGGAACGGTTCCTCGAACGGGTGACCGCGGCCGGGGTGGCCGTCCGCGCGCTGGCGGACTACGCACACGGAGGGGAAGGCGACGACGGGGCCGACGGCGTACGGCTGGTGCTCGGCTACGCGCACCAGTCACCCGCACGCATCAGATCCGGCACAGCGCTGATGGCCCGCGCCGCCGAGGGATGACCGCGCACCGCACGAGACGACGACCCGACGGCAGCCGCATGCCCACGGACCGCACAGGACGACGGCCCGGTGGCAGCCGTATGACCGCGGAGGGCACCGCCGGCCACCCCGCCAACCACCGCAGCCCACGGACCGCACAACCGACGCCCCGATGCCAGCCGCACGTCCGGACCTCACTGCCGACCACCCCGACAACCACCGCATGCCCGAAGGCCGCACCGCCGGCCACCCCGCCAACCGGCAGATGGCCTGGAGGCGGCCGGTGAGTGGCTGGTTTCTTGCGGTGGGCGGAGCAGGTGTGGTGCGTGTCCGTTTCCCTGGCCGCGCGGCCAGTTGTTCACTTGTGGTTTCCGTGTGCGCTGCGGCGCACCAGTAGTTGTGGCATCGCACCGCACACCGGCCGGAACCCGTCCTGGAGGCGCATCCATGTCACACCGTCCGTTCCCCGGCCGCCGCAGCGTTCTGCGCGGCTCCCTCGCCGCGTCGGCGGCCCTGACCCTGCCCACCTCGCTCGGCGCGGCACCGGCGTTCGCCCTGTCGGGACGGCCCAACGCGAACTGGGGCGTGCAGGCGGGCGACGTGACCGCCGACTCGGGCCTGGTGTGGGTGCGTTCGGACCGTCCGGCCCGGATGATCGTCGAGACCTCGGCGACGGAGTCGTTCCGCAACCCGCGCAGATGGCACGGCCCGCTGCTCGGCGCCGACTCGGACTTCACCGGCACCACCCGGCTGCACGGGCTGCCCTCGGGCGAGCAGATCCACTACCGTGTGCTGCTCGCCGACCCCGACGACCCGCGCCGCACCGGCCAACCCGTCACGGGCGCCTTCCGCACCGCCTCCGCCCGCCGGCGCCAGGGCGTGCGGTTCGTGTGGTCCGGCGATCTGGCCGGGCAGGGCTGGGGCATCAACGAGTCGATCGGCGGCTACCGCATCTTCGACGCCATGGCCAGGCTGGACCCGGACTTCTTCCTGTGCAGCGGCGACAACATCTACGCCGACGGCGTCATCGCGGCGACGCAGGCGCTGCCCGACGGCAGCCTGTACCGCAACGTCACCACCGAGGAGAAGTCGCACGTCGCCGTCACCCTGGACGACTTCCGCGGCAACTTCCGCTACAACCTGCTGGACGAGGCGCTGCGCCGGTTCAACGCCCAGGTGCCGAACGTCATCCAGTGGGACGACCACGAGGTCCGCAACAACTGGTACCCGGGCGAGGTCGTCGGCACCGGCACCGCCTACCCGGCCGGCACCAGGCTGGACGACCTCGCGCTGCGCTCGCGCCGGGCCTTCTCCGAGTACTTCCCCATCTCCACGATCAGCGGCCGCCCCGACGGCCGGATCTACCGCGTCCACCGCCACGGCCCGCTGCTCGACGTGTTCGTGCTGGACATGCGGACGTACCGCAACGCCAACTCGCCCGACGACCAGACGACCGACCCGCAGGGCATCCTCGGCGCCGAGCAGTTGGAGTGGCTCAAGCGCGAGCTGTCCCGGTCGCGTGCGGTGTGGAAGGTCATCGCCGCCGACATGCCGCTCGGGCTCGTCGTGCCGGACGGGGTCGAGGGCAAGGCGAACTTCGAGGCCGTCGCGCAGGGCGACCCCGGCGCGCCGCTCGGCCGGGAGCTGCAGATCGCGGAGCTGCTGCGGTTCGTCAAGCACCGCAGGATCACCGGCACGGTGTGGCTGACGGCCGACGTCCACCACACCTCGGCCCAGCACTACGACCCGTCGCGGGCCGCGTTCAAGGACTTCGAGCCGTTCTGGGAGTTCGTCTCCGGGCCCCTCAACGCGGGCGCGTTCCCCGCCAGCGCGCTCGACGGCACGTTCGGTCCGGACCGCGTGTTCGTCAAGGCGCCGACCGCCTCGAACGTGTCGCCGGCCGAGGGCTACCAGTTCTTCGGCGAGGTCGACATCGACGGCGACAGCGGCGAACTGACGGTGCGGCTGCGGGAGTACGACGGGACGGTGCTGTTCACCCAGGTGCTCCAGCCGGGGCGCGTGGGGCAGTGACGACACCGCCGCGGCCGGACGCGGTGGTTGAACGACAAAACAGACATAAGCACGCTTTACTCGTCAGTCACACTACGTTCGTGATCACGCAACACCGTTCCTTCACAGTGGTTGCATGAGTCGAGACATGTCTGATGTGACGCGTGCGAAGAACAAGGTCGCCGGCCTGCTGTCGTCGTGGTGGCCACGCCGCCACGGTCACGCCCCGCCGGCGGGTGATACCGGCGCCCGGCCGCTGCCCTCCGCGCAGCCGGCCGGGCCGTCCGCGCCGCAGAGCACCCTGTGGCGGATGCGGACGACGGTGAGGGACGAACCGGGGTCGCTGGCCGCGCTGTGCACCGCCCTCGCCGGGCTGCGGGTGGACATCCTGAGCCTGCAGACGCATCCGCTGGCCGAGGGCACGGTGGACGAGTTCCTGCTGCGCGCCCCCGGCGACCTGACGGCCACCGAGCTGACCGAGGTCGTCCGCGAGGCCGGCGGCGTCGACACCTGGCTGGAGCGGGCCGACGCCCACGACCTGGTGGACGCGCCGACCCGGGTGCTGGGACTGGCCGCCCGTACGGCCCTGGACGCCGCCGAACTGCCCTTGGCGCTGCGGCAGTTGCTGGGCCGCTGCACCATCCGCCAGCAGCCCGCCGCGCCGGTCCGCGCGGGCCGGCCGCCGCAGGGCGTGCCGGTGGAGGGCGTGCTGGAGGACACCGTGATGCGGCTGCGGGCCCCGGAAGGCGGAGTGATCAGCGTGGAGCGGCCGTATCTGCCGTTCACCCCGACCGAGTTCGCCCGGGCGCGGGCCCTGGTGGAGTTGGACGCGCGGCTCGGGCCCCGGGTGCCGCGCGGCCAGGATGTGTGCACGCTGCCCGAGGGCAACGAGATCACCGTACGGCGGGCCGACACGCGGGATCTGGAGGCCGCGAAGGAGATGCACGAGCGGTGCTCCGCGCGGACGCTCTCGCTGCGGTACCACGGGCCCGTGGGGGACGCCGACCGCTATCTGAACCACCTACTCAGCCCGCGCTTCGGCCGCACCCTCGCCGTGCAGAGCGCCTCGGGACGCATCGTCGGGCTCGGCCACCTGCTGTGGGACGGGGACGAGACCGAGGTCGCGCTGCTGGTCGAGGACAAGTGGCAAGGGCGCGGTGTCGGCGGGGAGTTGCTGCGCCGGCTGGTGGGGATGGCGGTGGAGGCCGGGTGCGCGAGCGTGTACGCCGTGACCCAGGCCTCCAATACGGGGATGGTCGCCGCGATGCGGGGGCTGGGGCTTCCCCTCGACTATCAGGTCGAGGAGGGGACCTTGGTGATCACGGCGCGGCTGGACGTGGATGCGGCGCTGGTGCGGGCCGCGAACGCGGAGGCGCCACGGGGACCCAGCGCCTGATCGAGATCCGACCAGAGGTCCGCCACGTCCTCCAGACCCACCGACAGCCGCAGCAGGTTGTCGCTCACGCCCGCGCCCCGTCTGTCGTCCGCGTCCACGATGCGGTGGCTGATGGAGGCGGGGTGCTGGATGAGGGTGTCGACGCTGCCGAGGCTGACCGCCGGGGTGATCAGGCGGACGGAGGCGATCACCTCGTGCGGGTCGGTGGTCGTCTCGAAGGCGATCATCGCGCCGCCGATCCGGGGGTAGTGGACGCGGGTGACGCGCGGGTCGGCGGCCAGGCGGCGGGCGAGTTCCGCGGCGGTCGCGGAGGCCGCGCGGACCCGGACCGGGAGGGTCGACAGGCCGCGCAGCAGCAGATAGCCGGCGAGCGGGTGCAGGACGCCGCCCGTGGCGAAGCGGATCTGGCGCAGGCGGCCCGCGAACTCCTCGTCGCACGCCACCACCCCGGCCAGCACGTCGCCGTGTCCGCCGAGGTACTTGGTGGCGCTGTGCAGGACCAGCCGGGCGCCCTGTGCGGCGGGGCGCTGCAGGACCGGCGTGGCGAAGGTGTTGTCCACGAGCAGCGGGACCGAGCCGCAGGCGTGGGCCACCGCGCGCAGGTCCACCTCGGCCAGCGTGGGGTTGGCCGGGGACTCGACCAGCACCAGGCCGGTGTCCGGGCGCAGGGCGTCCGCGATGCCGGCCGGGTCGGTCCAGGTGACCTCGGAGCCCAGCAGGCCGGCGGTCAGCAGGTGGTCGCTGCACCCGTACAGCGGGCGTACGGCCACCACGTGGCGCAGGCCCGTGGAGGCCCGGGCCAGCAGGACGGCGGTCAGCGCGGCCATGCCGCTGGCGAAGGCGACCGCGGCCTCGGTGCCTTCGAGACGGGCCAGGGCGGTCTCGAAGCGGGCGACGGTCGGGTTGCCGAGGCGGCCGTAGACGGGCGGGCCCTCGGGGTCGGCTCCGGTGGTGGCGAAGGCGTCGATGCGGGCGGCTTCGCCGCGGCTGTCGTACGAGGGGTAGGTCGTCGACAGGTCGATGGGCGGGGCGTGCAGTCCCTGCCGGGCGAGGTCGTCGCGGCCGGCGTGGACGGCCTCGGTGGCCAGTGCTCTCGTGGAGTCCATGACAGGAAGGGTGAACATCGGGCGGGGTGCGGGCGCGGAACTCCGTGTTACGTTCGGGCGATGGCCGCATCCGTCGTACTCGATCCGGTCGATCTGCAGCTGCTGCGGCTGCTGCAGAACGACGCCCGGACCACGTACCGCGATCTCGCCGCGCAGGTGGGGGTCGCCGCGTCGACGTGTCTGGACCGGGTGACCCGGCTGCGCCGGGCGGGTGTGATCCTCGGTCATCAGCTGCGGCTCGATCCGGCCAAGCTGGGGCGCGGTCTGGAGGCGCTGCTGTCGGTGCAGGTCAGGCCGCACCGACGGGAGCTGGTGGGGCCGTTCGTGGAGCGGATCCGGGCGTTGCCGGAGTCGCGGACGGTGTTTCATCTGACCGGGCCGGACGACTATCTGGTGCATGTCGCGGTCGCCGACATGGCGGATCTGCAGCGGCTGGTGCTGGACGAGTTCACGGCGCGGGGTGAAGTGGCCCGGGTGGAGACCCGGTTGATCTTCCAGCAGTGGGACTGCGGGCCGCTGCTGCCGCCTACGCCCTCGGCTCAATCGGGGTGACGTGCGGCGGACCGTCGTACGAGGATGGACCGCATGTCACAGACCAACAGCCCGCTGCCCCGTCAGGTCGCCGACACCTACGTCGACGAGCTCATCGCCCTCGATCCGATCACCGGCACCTTCCTCGGCGTGAAGGAGAGTTCGAGCCGTCTGCCCGACACCTCACCGGCCGGCGACGAGGCCGTCGCCCGGCTCCAGCGAGACACCCTCGCCAAGCTCGACGAGGCCGAGCGGCAGCCCGGCGCGGACAGTGACATCGAGCGCCGGTGCGCGCGCCTGCTGCGCGAGCGGCTCACCGCCTCCCTCGCCGTGCACGAGGCGGACGAGTCCCTGCGCGGGGTCAGCAACCTCAGCTCGGTCGCGCACGCGGTGCGCCAGGTGTTCACCGTGACGCCGACCGCCACCGAGGAGGACTGGGCGGCGGTCGCCGAGCGCCTGCGCGCGGTGCCGGCCGCGCTGGAGGGCTACCGGCAGTCCCTCGAACTCGGCCTGGAGCGCAAGCTGTACGCCGGCCCGCGGGCCACCGCCACCTTCGTCGGACAGCTCGGCGAGTGGGCCGACACGGGTGCCGGCAAGGGCTGGTTCGAGCAGTTCGCCGCCGCCGGCCCCGAGGTGCTGCGCTCCGACCTGGACGCGGCGGGCCGTGCGGCCACCGAGGCCGTGGTGGCGCTGCGCGACTGGATGCGGGACGTGTACGCGCCGGCCGTCGAGGGCGCGCCGGACGTGGTCGGCCGCGAGCGGTACGCCCGCTGGGTGCGCTACTTCAACGGCACCGACCTCGACCTGGACGAGGCGTACGCGTACGGCTGGTCCGAATACCACCGTCTGCTGGGCGAGATGAAGGCCGAGGCGGAGAAGATCCTGCCCGGCGCGGCCACCCCGTGGGTGGCGCTGGCGCACCTGGACGAGCACGGCGCCCGTATCGAGGGCGTCGACGAGGTGCAGCGCTGGCTGCAGTCCCTCATGGACGAGGCCATCGAGAAGCTGGACGGCACCCACTTCGACCTGGCCGAGCGGGTGCGCCGGGTCGAGGCCCGGATCGCGCCGCCCGGCAGCGCGGCGGCACCGTACTACACGCCCCCGTCGGACGACTTCTCGCGGCCGGGCTGCACCTGGCTGCCGACCATGGGCCAGACCAGCTTCCCGGTCTACGACCTGGTCTCCACCTGGTACCACGAGGGCGTGCCCGGCCACCACCTGCAACTGGCGCAGTGGAAGCACGTCGCCGGCGACCTCTCCCGCTACCAGGCGAGCGTCGGCATGGTCAGCGCCAACGCCGAGGGCTGGGCGCTGTACGCGGAGCGGCTGATGGACGAACTGGGCTTCCTCACGGACCCGGAGCGGCGGCTGGGGTACCTGGACGCGCAGATGATGCGGGCCGCGCGCGTGATCATCGACATCGGCATGCACCTGGAGCTGACGATCCCGGACGACTCCCCCTTCCATCCCGGGGAGCGCTGGACGCCGGCGCTGGCGCAGGAGTTCTTCGGCTCGCACAGCAGCCGTCCCGCGGACTTCGTGGAGAGCGAGCTGACCCGCTATCTGTCCATGCCGGGCCAGGCCATCGGCTACAAGCTGGGCGAACGGGCCTGGCTGCTGGGCCGGGAGAAGGCGCGCGAGCGGCACGGCGCCGCCTTCGACCCCAAGGCCTGGCACATGGCGGCGCTGTCACAGGGCTCGCTGGGCCTGGACGACCTGGTGGACGAGCTGTCGGCGCTGTGATCAGCGCCGGAAGCCACCCTCGGAGTCGATGACCTGGCCGGTGATCCAGCCCGCCTCGTCCGTGGCCAGCCACGCGATGAGGCGGGCCGGGTCGTCCGGCATGCCCCAGCGGCCGGCCGGGAAGCGGGCGGCGATCGCGTCGTAGACCTCCCCGGTGGCGTAATCCGTGTCCACGGGACCGGGGTTGACGGTGTTGACGGTGATCTCCCGCTCGGCGAGCGCCGTCGACAGGGAGCGGGTGATCGAGGCGAGGGCGCCCTTCTGGAGGGCGTACGCGATCTCGCCCGGCATACCGCCGGCGATGTCCTGGCCGGAGGTCATCATCATCACGCGCCCGCCTGGCCGCCGCGGGCGCGTGCGCGTGTACGCCTGCACCAGCAGCAGCACCGAGCGGGTGTCCACGGCCCAGTGCGCGTCCAGCATCGACGCGTCGATCGCGTCGAGGGTGCCGTCACTGCCGCTGAGGGCGTGGTTGGCGACGAGGATGTCCAGGGCGCCGAACTCCCGTACGACGGTGTCGATCAGCCGGGCGGGCTCGTCGGGGTCGCCGAGGTCGCCGGGGCCCGCGACGACCCGGGCCGCGGGGTCGCCCAGCGCCTCGCGAACGGACGCGGTCACCTCCTCGGGGCGGTCGGCGCCCCAGGGCATGGCGGCGTCGTGCGGCACGTGCTGGTGCAGGTAGACGCTCGCTCCGTACGCGGCCAGGCGCCGGGCCACGGCGTGTCCGATGCCGGCGCGTCTGCTGGCGCCGGTGACCAGGGCGGTGCGGCCGCGCAGGGGCAGGGGGTCGCGGCGGAGGGCTTCGGGGCCGGGGTGGGGTAGGCGGGGCACGGGTGACCATGGTGGCCGGGGAGCGCCGTGGCCGCACGTGAATATCGGCGGGCGCCCGACGCACCGAGTCGGCGGCGGGTGCTGCGGCCGCGGCCGAACGGTCCGCGGTTCACAGCCGTCGCAGGTGTACGAGGCCCAGCCACATCTCC
This sequence comes from Streptomyces sp. 7R007, assembly GCF_054850255.1. Taxonomy (NCBI): domain Bacteria; kingdom Bacillati; phylum Actinomycetota; class Actinomycetes; order Kitasatosporales; family Streptomycetaceae; genus Streptomyces; species Streptomyces sp. 7R007. Next base: position 31,821 of record NZ_JBTWMV010000022.1, read on the forward strand.
GGTCCCGGCTGGACGTTGGCCGCGCGCACCGCGTAGTGGCCGGGGTCGAGGGCGACGCGCAGGCGGTCGGTGCGGTCGGTCTCGGTGCCGGGCCAGGCCGAGTCGAACAGGACGACGGGGCCGGGCACGTGCCAGTTCACCTCGCCCTCCCAGTCGGCGGCGGCCAGGGCGGCGGGGACCTCGGCGAGGAGTTCGTCCTCGGAGTTCGCGGCGCACCACCGGACGAAGGCGGTGTGCTCGGGCAGGTAGGACGTGGAGGCCGGTTCGTCGCCCAGGACGAGGGCCGCGCAGTCGCCGACCGGGAGGAGGCCGACGCTGCCGTCGACCTCACAGGCCCGGTCGTAGTCGGAGGCGGTCTCGTCGCCGTCGGCGCCCGCCCAGAACGGCAGCACCGTCTCCGGTACCGCTATCAGCGGGCCGCCGCCCGACTCGACCCACTCCACCGCACCGCGTTCCGCGTATCGCACCATGGCGCAGAACCGTACTGCACAGGGGTCGCCCAAGGTCCACCGCGTGTCAGCAGCCGCAGTCCGCCGCGTCCACCGGCGCCGTCAGCGGGTCGGGCGCGCGGCGCTCCCGGCCCTGCCAGGTCTCGAACGCGAAGCCCTCGCGCGCCCAGTACTCGAAGCCGCCGAGCAACTCCTTGACCTGGTAGCCCAGTTCGGCGAGGGCGAGCGCGGCCCGGGTGGCGCCGTTGCAGCCGGGGCCCCAGCAGTACGTCACCACCGGCACGGCCTTGTCGAGGAGTTGGGCCGCCTGCTCGGGGATGAGCGCGGTCGGCAGGTGGAGGGCGCCGGGGATGTGCCCCTGGTCCCAGGACTCGGTGGAGCGGGAGTCGACGAGGACGAAGCCGGGGTCGCCGCCGGCCGCGAGCGCGGCGGCGACGTCGGAGACGTCGGCGTGGAAGGCGAGGCCGGCGCGGAAGTAGGCGGCGGCGTCGGCGGGGGCGGCCGGGGCGACGCGCAGGACGGGGTTCACGGTGGTGGTGGTCATGTCCGAGAATCTACGGCCGGGCCGTCGACGCCTGAAGGGGGATTCCACGGCCGTGCTCTTGATCCGCCGGGGATTCCCCTGCTATTTCTCGGGGATGACCGCGTATTCCCCGGACGCCACCGACTGGCGCATCCTCGACGTCCTCCAGCGCGAGGGCCGCGCCAGCTTCGCCGAGCTCGCCCGGGCCGTCTCGATGTCGGCCAGTGCCGTCACCGAGCGGGTCCGGCGGCTGGAGGAGGCGGGGGTCATCCAGGGGTACGCGGCGGTCGTCGACCCCGAGCGGCTCGGTCTGCCGATCCTGGCGTTCGTACGCCTGCGGTACCCGAACGGCAACTACAAGCCCTTCCACGACCTGGTGGCCGTCACCCCCGAGATCCTGGAGGCGCACCACGTGACGGGCGACGACTGCTTCGTCATCAAGGTCGCCGCCCGCTCGATGCGGCACCTGGAAGAGGTGTCCGGCAAGATCGGCGCGCTCGGGTCGGTGACCACGAGCGTGGTGTACTCCTCGCCGCTGCCCCGCCGGCCGCTGGGTCACTGACCGCGCCGGCGCAGCACCGACCCCGATCTGCCCTTGACGACCTCCAGTTGGGCGTGGACGCGCCGGCGCAGGTCGGGGACGTGGCTGACGATGCCCACGCTGCGGTCGCGTTCGCGCAGGGAGTCCAGGACGTCCAGGACCTCGTCCAGGGTCTGGTCGTCGAGGCTGCCGAAGCCCTCGTCGATGAAGAGGGTGTCGAGCCGGACGCCGCCCGCCTCGTCCGTGACGACGTCGGCGAGGCCCAGGGCGAGGGCGAGCGAGGCGAAGAAGGTCTCCCCGCCGGACAGGGTCGCCGTGTCGCGCTCGCGGCCGGTCCAGGCGTCGACGACGTGCAGGCCGAGTCCGCTGCGGCCGCGGCCGGAGCGGTCGTCGGAGTGGACCAGGGTGTAGCGGCCGGAGGACATGCGCTGCAGGCGGACGGTCGCGGCGGCGGCGACCTGTTCCAGCCGGGCGGCGAGCACGTACGACTCCAGGCGCATCCGGCGTTCGTTCTCCGCCGAGGTGCCCGCGGCGAGGGCGGCCAGGCGGGCCACCCGGTCGTACTGTTCGCGCAGCGGGCCGAGCCGGCGCACGGCCGCCGCCGACCGGGCGGAAAGACGGTCGAGTTCGGTGCAGCGCCGGGCGGCGGCGTCCCGCGCGGAGGCGGCCTCGCGCACGCGCCGGGCCGCCGCCGCGGCTGTCTGTTCGGCGGCGCCGACCTCGGCGGGAGGCTGCTGGGCGGCGGCCGCGGTGTCGGGTTCGGCGAGGATCGCGCGGACGGCGGCCTCCTCCGACTGCCAGGCGTCCAGGCGGTGCTGGAGTTCGCGGTGGGCGGCGGCGTCGAGGAGGGCGGCGGCCGCGGCCTGCGGGGTGTCGAAGCCGGCGCGGAAGGCGGCGTCGGCGAGGCGGGCGTCCGCTTCCTTGAGGCGCCGGGCGGTGTCCTCGGTGACGCGGGCGGCGTCGGCGGCGTCGGTGAGCAGGGCGACCTGCCGCTCCAGCTGCGCCGCCCGTGCGGCCACGCTGTCGGCGGTCCCGCGCGCCTGGGCCAACTCCCGCTCCAGGGCCGTTCGTTCGCGGTCGAGGGCGTCGCGGCGGGCGGTGCGCGAGGCGGCGCGTACGGCGGCCTCGCGCTGGGCGGCGGTGCGGCGCTCGTGCTCCTGCTCGGCCTGCCGCAGCTGCTCGTTGGCGGGGTGCAGGGCGGAGGCGGCGCTCCGGGCCCGCGTGTACTCCCGCTCCAGCTCCTCGGCCTGCCGCGCGAGTTCATCGGTGGGATGGTCGCCGGCCTCGCCCTGCGCGGCGGCCAGGGCACGCTGGACGACGCCCAGTCGCCGCTCGGCCTCGGCCCGCTGCTCCTCGGCCCGCTGGTAGGCGGCCAGCGCCCGCTCCTCGGTCTCCCGGCCGACGTGCCCGGCGTCCTTGCGGGCCGGTGCGGGGTGCTCGGTGGCGCCGCAGACCGCGCACGGCTCGCCGTCCGCGAGCTGCGCGGCGAGTTCGGCGGCGATGCCGTTCAGCCGCTGCTCCTTGACGTCCAGCCAGGCGGTGCGGGCGTCGAGGGCGCGTTGGGTGGCGAGGACGACCTGCTGGTGCGCGTCCTCGGTGTCCCGCGCGAACTGGTCGCGCTGCCGGGCCGCCGCGAGCCGCTTGCGCGCGGGGTCCCGCTGCACGGCCAGTTGCTCGGCCCGGGTGGCGGCCTCCTGGGCGGCCTCGATACGGCCGTGCAGCGCGGACCGGGTCTCCTCCCACCCCGCGAGCCACGCCTCGGCCTCCTGCAGCACGTCCTCGTCGGCCCGCTCCTGCCGGTCCAGCCCGTCCCGCTCGGCGACGACCTCCGCCAACCGCCGCTCGGCCCGCCGCGCCGCCTCCAGCCCACCCAGCTCCTCGGCCACCCGACGAGCAGCAGCAGCGAGCCCCACGGGACCGGCGTCGGCGAGGGGAGCGCGGGCGTGGGCGCCGGGCGCGCCGACGTCGACGGTGCGGGCGTCCGGCGCACCGGCGTGGAGGGTGCCGGTCCCGGGAGTGCCGACGGCGCCCGCTTCAGAGGTACCGGCATCCTCACCGCCGGCGCCCGAAATCCCGGCGCCCGAGGCTCCAGCACCGTCAATGCCGGCGCCCGGAACACCAGCACCGACGGCGCTGGTCTCCGAAGTGCCGGCGCCGCGGGCGTCGGTCTCGGGAGTGTCGGCGGCCCGCGTCTCCGTGTCGGACGCCGCGCTCCCCGCACGGAACCCCTCCGGGAAGACCTCCCGCAGCATCTCCCGTGCCCGGGCCTCCGTCCGGGACGCGCGGTGGTGGTCTTCCTGCGCCGCCTCGCGCAGCTCCAGCGCCGGTGCGACCGCTTCCGCCTTTCTCGCGCGGTCCATCCGGGCCTGTGCCTGCCGGTGGGCGTCGGCGTGCTGCTGCAGGCGCGCCGCACGTTCCCGGGCCTCCGCGAAACGCCGTTGCAGACGCGTCCGTTCGCGTACCTCGTCCAGGGCGCGCTCGGCGGCCGCCTGGGCGGACTCGGCGGCCAGCAGACGGCAGTGCGCGACCGTCAGCTGTTCACGCGCGGTGCTGCGGGCCACCGCGGCGGCGGTGAGGACCGCCTCGGCCAGCCCGGGGTCGCCCGGTTGCAGCGGCGGCAGCTCCATCGCGTCACCCGCGGCCTGCTGCATGCGGTGCGCGTCGGCCAGCAGCGCGGTGTCCCCGTCGCGCACCTGCGCCTCCGCGGCCCGCCGGCCCTCGGCGAGCCGCTTCTCGACCTCGGCGAAGCGGTGGGTGTCGAAGAGGCGGCCGAGCAGCCTGCCGCGCGCCTCGGCGTCGGCGCGCAGGAAGCGCGCGAAGTCGCCCTGGGGCAACAGCACGACCTGGCAGAACTGCTCGCGGCTCATGCCGAGCAGCTGGGTGATCTCCTCGCCGATCTCCTGGTGGGACCGGCTGAGGTCCTTCCAGGCGTGCTTCGCGGCGTCGTACTCGCGCAGCCCGCTCTGCGCCTTGTCGAGGGTCGTGCCCGATCCCCGCTTCTTGGGCCGCTCCCAGGGCGGCTGCCGGGTGACCTCCAACCGCCGTCCCGCCACGGTCAGTTCGAGCCGGACCTCGGTCCGCGTGCCACTCGCCGCGTGGTCGCTGCGCAGTCCCGTCCCCTGCCGGGCCCCGGGCACGGCGCCGTAGAGCGCGTAGCACACGGCGTCGAGGACCGACGTCTTGCCGGCGCCGGTCGGCCCGTGCAGCAGGAACAGTCCCGCCGCCGACAGCGCGTCGAAGTCGACGCTCTGCGAGCCGCCGAACGGCCCGAAGGCGGTGACGTCCAGCCGGTGCAGCCTCACCGTGCCACCTCCCGCGCGGCCTCGTCCGCGCGCACCGCGTCGAACGCGTCCCGCAGCACCGCCCGTTCACGCTCGTCGGGACCGGCGCCGCGCACATGGGCGACGAAGTCCTCGGCGATCTGCTGGTCGCTGCGGCCGGCGAGGCGGCGGGCGTAGGAGACGTCGGGGTCGTCCGGGGCCCGCTCGGGGTCGAAGAGCAGGCTCAGGGTGTGCGGGAAGCGCTCGGTGAGCCGGGCCATGGGGTCGGCCGGGCGGACGGCGTCGGTGAGCGTGGCCTCGACCCATGCCTCCTCGTGCCGGGCGAGGGCCGGGTCGGCGAGCAGGTCCTCCAGGGTGCCGCGGATCCGGGCCAGCGGGCGGGGCACCGGGCAGTCGACGCGCTCGGCGGTGACGGCGCCGTCGGCGTCCAGGTCGACGAGCCACATGGTCTTGCGGTGCTCGGTCTCCGAGAAGGAGTACGGCAGCGGGGAGCCGGAGTAGCGGACGCGCTCGGTGATGGTCTGGCAGCCGTGCAGGTGGCCGAGCGCCACGTAGTCGACGCCGTCGAAGACGCCGGCGGGGACGGCGGCCACCCCGCCGACGGTGATGTCCCGTTCGCTGTCGCTGGGTTCGCCGCCGCTGACGAAGGCGTGCGCCAGGACGACGGAGCGGGTGCCCGGCGCTCGGGTGGCGAGGTCGGCGCGGACGCGGTCCATGGCGGCGGCGAGCACGGCCTCGTGACCGGCCTTGTCGACGCCGAACTCGTCCTTGACGAGGGCCGGTTCGAGATACGGCAGCCCGTAGAAGGCGACGTCGCCGAACGCGTCCGTCAGCACCACCGGCGTCCCGCACGCCGACGGCTCGGTCCGCAGGTGGATGCCCGCGCGGTCGATGAGCCCGGCGCCGACGCCGAGCCGGCGGCCCGAGTCGTGGTTGCCGGAGATCATCACCGTCGGCACGCCGAGGCCGGCGAGGCGGTGCAGGGCGTCGTCGAACAGCTCGACGGCGGCGAGTGGCGGGACCGCGCGGTCGTACACGTCTCCCGACACGACCACCGCGTCCACGCCGCGCTCGCGCACGGTGGTGACGAGGTGGCCGATGAACTCGGCCTGGGCGCCGAGCATGCCGACCCGGTGGAACGCCCGGCCGAGGTGCCAGTCGGAAGTGTGCAGCAGTCTCATGATCCCCGAAGACTAACGGCCGGGTCTGACATCACGGGCGGTTACTCCCGTATCGACCCGTCATGAGCCGCACCGGGCCGCCCCGTCACGCCCGGTTCGCCCGGAACGTCACGCGTCCCCGTAGGCCTCCCCGCCCAGTTCGAACCGTGCCGTCCCGGCCGTCGCGTCGGCCAGCCAGGCGCGGAAGACGTCCACGTCGGCGTCCGGCAGTCCGATCTCGAGGGTGACCTCCTCGCCGTAGCGCACGTCCCGCACCTCGCGCCCGGTGGCGCGCAGGTCGTTCTGCACCTTGCCGGCGCGCTGGTGGTCGACGGTCACCGTGGCGAGCCGGAAGCGCCGCCGGGTGAGCGTGCCGAGGGCGTCGATCGCCTCGCCGACCGCGCCGCCGTAGGCCCTGATGAGGCCGCCGGCGCCGAGTTTGACGCCGCCGTAGTAACGGGTGACGACGGCGACGACGTACCGCATGTCGCGCCGCAGCAGCATCTGCAGCATGGGCACTCCCGCCGTGCCGCCGGGTTCGCCGTCGTCGCTCGCCTTCTGCACGGAGGCGTCCGCGCCGATGACGTAGGCCCAGCAGTTGTGCGTGGCGTCCGCGTGCTCCTTGCGCACACCGGCGATGAAGTCCTGCGCCTCCCGCTCGTCGGCCGCCGGGGCGAGGGCGCACAGGAAGCGGGAGCGGTTGACCTCGGTCTCGTGCACACCCGCGCGGGCCACTGTGCGGTACTCGTCCTGCATCCGGCCAGCCTATGCGCCCCGGGCGGGCTCGCCCCCGGTCGGGGTGCGGTGGACGATGTCGTGGATACTCGCTGCTCGTCGTCCACGGCCGACCAGGGCCATGACCGTACAGGGAGAACACCGCCATGACCGGCACCGAGGTGGAGCGTCCGGACACCTCCGGGCCCCACGACGCCGGGCCCGCCACCGCCCGGGCGCGTTTCCGGGCCTGGCTGCTGGAGGGCCTGAGCGAGCAGTCGGCCCGGCATCCGGGACCGCACGCCACCGTGCGGGCCGAGCACAAGGGCCACCGGTGGTGGCGGGTGATGTGCCTCACCGGTGTCGACTACTTCTCCACCCTCGGCTACCAGCCGGGCATCGCGGCCCTGGCCGCGGGCCTGCTCTCCCCGCTCGCCACCCTCGTGCTGATCGCGCTGACCCTGCTCGGCGCGCTGCCGGTCTACCGCCGCGTGGCGCACGAGAGCCCGCACGGCGAGGGCTCGATCGCCATGCTGGAGCGGCTGCTGTCGTGGTGGTCGGGCAAGATCTTCGTCCTGGTGCTGCTCGGCTTCGCGGCCACCGACTTCCTGATCACCATCACGCTGTCGGCCGCGGACGCCGCCGCGCACGTCGTGGAGAACCCGTTCGCCCCGCGCTGGATGGACGGCGGGAACCTCTGGATCACGCTGCTGCTGGTCGGCGCGCTCGGCGCGGTGTTCCTCAAGGGGTTCCGGGAGGCCATCGGGATCGCGGTGACGCTGGTGGGGACGTATCTCACCCTGAACGTCATCGTGCTCGCCGTCTCCGCCTGGCAGGTGCTCAGCCACCCGGTGCGGATCGGCGACTGGACACACGCGATGACCGCCGAGCACTCCTCGCCGCTCGCCATGGTCGCCGTGGCGCTGCTGGTCTTCCCCAAGCTGGCGCTCGGCATGTCCGGCTTCGAGACCGGCGTGGCGGTGATGCCGCAGGTCGAGGGCGATGCGTCGGACACGTACGACAACCCGGCCGGCCGGGTCCGCGAGACGCGCAGGCTGCTCACCACGGCCGCCGTGATCATGAGCTGCTTCCTGCTGCTGTCCAGCCTGGCGACGACGATCCTGATCCCGCAAGGCGACTTCAAGAGCGGCGGCCCGGCGAACGGCCGCGCGCTCGCCTACCTCGCGCACCAGCACCTCGGCCAGGTCTTCGGCACGGTCTACGACCTCTCCACGATCGCCATCCTGTGGTTCGCCGGCGCCTCCGCGCTCGCCGGTCTGCTCAACCTCGTACCGCGCTACCTGCCCCGCTACGGCATGGCCCCGGAGTGGACGCGGGCCGTGCGCCCCCTCGTCCTGGTCTTCATGGTGGCCGCCGTGGTCATCACCGTGTGGTTCGACGCCGACGTGGACGCGCAGAGCGGCGCGTACGCCACCGGCGTGCTGGTGCTGATGCTGTCCGCGTCGTTCGCCTCCACGGTGGCGGTGCACCGCCGCGGCCACCGGGCCGCCGCGCTCGGCTTCGGGCTGATCACCGCGGTGTTCGCCTACACCACGGTCGCGAACGTCATCGAACGCCCCGACGGCCTGAAGATCGCGCTCGTCTTCATCGTCGCGATCCTGGTGACGTCGTTCGGCTCACGGGTGCGCCGGGCCTTCGAACTGCGCGCCGCCGAGGTCACGTTCGACGACACGGCCACGGCGTTCGTCGAGGAGGCCGCGCGCAGCGGCCCGTTGCAGCTGATCGCGAACGAGCCGCAGGAGCACAGCACGCGGGAGTACCGGGCCAAGGAGTACGACCAGCGCGCCCACACCCACATCCCCGAAGGCAGGCCGCTGTTGTTCCTGGAGGTCTTCGTGCGGGACTCCTCGGACTTCACGGCGGACATCACCGTGCACGGCGACGAGAAGCACGGGGTGCGCCGGCTGCGGGTGGAGGGGCCGACGGTGCCCAACGCCATCGCGGCGGTGCTGCTGGCGCTGCGCGACCGCACCGGCCAGGTCCCGCACGCCTACTTCAGCTGGACCGAGGGCAACCCGGTCAGCCACCTCGTGCGCTTCCTGGTCTTCGGCGACGGCGAGGTCGCCCCGGTCACCCGCGAGGTGCTGCGCCGCGCGGAACCCGAACCGGAGCGGCGCCCGCACGTGCACGTGGGCTAGGGCCCGCTGCGGGAGTCCCGTTTCCTGCCCCGCGGCACCAGGACGTCCGTCAGCAGGGCCGTGCCCGGGGCGAGGGCCCGCCAGCCGGTGCCGTGCCAGGCCAGCACGGCGATCGCCGAGGTGGGGAACTTCGTCCGCACCTCCTCCAGCGTGTCGTCGAGGCCATCGCCGGCGAGGTCGAGGACCAGGTCCTCCAGGCCGGGGTTGTGCCCGATCAGCAGCAGTGTCTCCACCTCGGGCGGCACCTCGCGCACGACGGCCAGCAGGTCGGCCGCGTCGGCGGCGTACAGCCGCGGATCGCTGCGCACCGGCGGCGGCGTGCCCCACTGGGCCGAGGCCAGCTCCCAGGTCTGGCGGGCGCGTGCGGCGGTGGAGCACAGGGCGAGGTCGGGCAGGCAGTCGGCCTCGGCGAGGGCGCGGCCGGCCGCGGGGGCGTCCCGGCGGCCGCGGGGCGCGAGCGGGCGTTCGTGGTCGGCGACGCCGGCCGGCCAGGCGGACTTGGCGTGCCGCAGGACGACCAGGCGGCGCAGCGGGCCGGCTCCGGCGCGCGCGATCACTGCGGGGACCCCAGGTCGCGGGTGAGTTCGAGGCCGAGGAGGCGGTCGGCGTAGGCGTACGTCTCGAAGCGGGCGCCGTCCGGCAGTTCGGCCTCCTCCACCCACTGCAGCACGTGCAGCACCCGGCCCGCGTCCAGGTCGTCCTCCCAGGCGGCGCGCAGCCGGCCGCGCACCTCGTCGGGGACCGGCCGCGACGGCCGGCGCGCCCACGCGGCCACGGCGCGCCGCCAGCGGACGAGGGTGTCGTGCGCGGCGTCGAGGACGTCCGCGTCGAGGCGGACCGGCAGTCCCCGGTCCGCCTGGAGCAGGGCCAGGCGGAGCACGAGGGGGTCCGTCTCCGGGGGCGGGCCGGGGACGGGCGCGTCGACGGGCGCGACGGCGACCCGCACGCCCTCGGGGGCCGGGGCGGGGGCGTCCTGGCCGAGCACGTGGATGACCTGCGCCTCGCCGAGCCCCGGGCCGACGTCCGCGCTGTCCTCGAAGGGCCGGATGCCGAGGGCGGCGGCGCCCGCGCGCAGTTCCGGCTGGTCCCGTTCACCGGTCAGCAGCGCCCAGACGGGGGTGCCGCCCAGCTCCAGGGCCCTCACGAGCAGGTCGGCGACGAGCAGGACCCGCAGGGCGGAGACGTCGAAGCCGGCGACATGGGCCTCGACGCGGGTCAGTCCACGGCGTGTCGGGGCGGCGTCCACGGGCTCGCCCGTCCGGGCGTCGATGATGCGCAACACGGGGCGAGCGTAGGCGGACGACGGGGCGAGCGCAGTCATCCGGCACGAAATCGGGACGGGGTGGCGGGTTTGCGCCGGGGAGGAGTCCGGGCGGGCGTCTCCTCGACGCCTCGCTCATTCCTGGGCGTACGGCGTGTGGATGCGGACCAGGTCCAGCACCGCCACCGCGGAGGTCTCCCCCAAGACGTCCGCCACCCGCGGCAGGAACTCCCTCAGCCGGGGCTCCTCGTCGACGATGACCACCGCGCACGGTCCCTTCGGCCCGAGCGGGGACGACGGGGAGGAGCCGGGGTCGCCCGAACCGAAGCCGGTGACGCCGCGGAAGACGCTCGCCCCGACCAGGCCCTCGCGGTGCGCCCGGTGGACGAGTTCGGCGTAGGCGGGGCGGTGGTGCCAGACCACGGCCGCGTCGAGATGGATGGTCAGACGTGCGGCGAGCGTGTCGTGCGCGGGCATCGGCCACCCCCTGCCGCACGGACCTGTTGCCATACGGGCTGTCCCGACCGTACTGCGGGAGCGCGCCGTCGGGAACGCGCGCGTGCCGGCGCTACGCGGGTGCCGCCGCGCGGCCGGCCGCCGCGGCCAGCAGATGCCGGAACCTCTCCTCGTCCGCGCTGCCGGGCACGGGGGTCAGGATCACGATCTTCAGCTCGGAGTCGCCGTCCGTCAGCACGTCGCAGTCCACCTCGACCGGCCCGGCCTCCGGGTGCTCGACCGACTTGCGGTCCTCGCGGTGCGGGGCCACGGTGCCGCTCGCCCACAGCCGGGCGAAGGCGGCGTTGCCGGCGGTGAGGTCCCGGACCAGTGCGGACAGGCGTACGTCATGGGGGAAGCGCCCGGTCGCGCGGCGCAGGTCGGAGACGATGGCGAGGTCCGAGGCGTCCCGGTCGCGCACGTGCACGGGCCACCGGCTGGTACGCCCCTGGTCGGGGCCGACCGGGAACCTCTCCCGGGCGAAGTTGCGCAGTCTCGCCGGCACGGCCGCCGGGTCCCCGAGCAGCACCGCCCAGCCGGTGTTCCACCAGATCAGCTGCCAGTCCGCGGCGTACACGGCGACCGCCACCTCGCCGAGCCGGCTCAGCACCCGCCGCACGCCCGGCGGGAGGCGGTCGGGGACCGGCCCGTCCTGCGGGGCCGCCAGCCCGGCCATGCGGTAGAGGTGGTCCCGTTCGGCGGCGCTCAGGTGCAGGGCGTGCGCGAGCGCGGCGACCACCTGCGCGGAGGGCGTCGACGCCCGGCCCTGCTCCAGGCGCACCACGTAGTCGACCGAGACGCCGGCGCGTTCGGCGAGTTCCTCGCGGCGCAGTCCGCGCACGCGGCGTCCCGGACGCACCGGCACTCCCACGTCCGACGGGGACAGCCGCTCCCGCCAGGCCCGGATCGTCTTCCCCAGCGCACCGCCGTCGTTCACCGCCATGGCATCCATCGTGCCCCACGCCCGAGCCGCGAGGGTGGTACTGCTCTTCCCAGGGTCGGCCTCTCTCTGGAACGGCTCCGGGGCGCCGCGCACGATCAACGCATGACCACCACGTTCATCACCGGAGCCAACAAGGGCCTCGGCCACGAGACCGCCCGTCGTCTCCTCGCCCTCGGCCACACCGTCGTCCTCGGAGCCCGCGATCCGGAGCGGGGCGCCGCTGCCGCCGCCGCGCTGGGCGCCCGGTTCGTCCGCATCGACGTCACCGACGAGGCGTCCGTGGCCGCCGCCGCGGCCGACGTCGCCGCGCACGAGGGCGTCGTCGACGTCCTCGTCAACAACGCCGGCGTGCACGGACCGCACGGCGACCCCGGCAACCTGACCGGCGCGGACGCGCTGGGCGTCTTCGACGTCAACGTCTTCGGCGTCATCCGTACGACCACCGCGTTCCTGCCGTTGCTGCGGCGTTCCGCGGACCCCGTGATCGTCAACGTCGGCAGCGGCATGGGCTCGTTCGCCGTCACGCACGACCCGTCCCGCGTCGAGTCCTCGATCGTCACGCCGCTCTACACCGCGTCCAAGGCGGCCCTCGCCATGCTGACCACCCAGTACGCCAAGGCGCTCAAGGACATCCGCGTCAACGTCGCCGACCCGGGCTACACCGCGACCGACCTGAACGGCCACAGCGGCCCGCAGACCGTCACCGAGGGCACCGACGCGATCGTCCGCCTGGCGACCGAGGGACCAGGCGCCGGCACGGGCCGTTTCGTCGACCGCCACGGCACGGTCCCCTGGTAGGAATCGCCGCACCTCGTCCGCTGTTGTCGGTCACAGCGCAACCGGCACCGACCACAGGGAAACGAGGAGGCCGCACGTGTACGGCGACCAAGAGACGATCCGCAGGATCCTCACCGAGCTGGGCGACACCTGGGCGGTCGTCGGCCTGTCCACCAACCAGCGGCGCGCCGCCTACGGCGTCGCGGACGTCCTGCAGCGCTTCGGCAAGCGCGTCGTGCCCGTGCACCCGAAGGCGGAGACGGTGCACGGGGAACAGGGCTACCCCTCGCTGGAGGCCATCCCCTTCGACGTCGACGTCGTCGACGTGTTCGTCAACAGCGAGCTCGCGGGCGCGGTCGCCGACCAGGCCGTGGCCATCGGCGCCAAGGCGGTCTGGTTCCAGCTCGGCGTGGTCGACGAGGCCGCGTACGAGCGGACGCGCGCCGCCGGACTGGACATGGTCATGGACCGCTGCCCCGCCATCGAGATCCCCCGGCTGCGCTGAGCGCGTACCAGGATCACTTCTAGCCTTGGTCAAGGCTTCACCATGAGTCTTCTGCCGGGCGCCGCCTGATTCCTACTCTGCAACCTCTCGCGCACTGAAAATTTGCATTCAATACATGAGAGGCCGCTGAAATCATGGTGAGCGTCGACCAAGTCGCAGCGGAGGACACCCGGGGGCCCGGCGGCCTCAGGCGGGACGTCGGGCTGATCGGCCTGATGTGGGCTTCCGTGGGGTCCATCATCGGGTCGGGATGGCTCTACGGCGCCGAGAAGGCGGTCGGCGTGGCCGGCCCCGCGGCGATCATCTCGTGGGTGATCGGCACGGTGGCCATCGTCCTGCTGGCCCTGGTCCATGCCGAGCTCGGCGGCATGTTCCCGGTGGCGGGCGGCACCGCCCGCTACCCGCACTACGCCTTCGGCGGCCTGGCCGGCATGTCGTTCGGCTGGTTCTCCTGGCTGCAGGCCGCCACCGTGGCCCCGATCGAGGTCGAGGCGATGATCGGCTACGCCGGTCACTGGAAGTGGGCCCAGGGCCTGCAGCACACGGACCAGACCCTGACGGCCACCGGCATCGTCACCGCCGTCTTCCTCATGGCCGTCTTCGTCACGGTCAACTTCTTCGGTGTGCGCGCCCTCGCGCACACCAACAGCGCGGCCACCTGGTGGAAGATCGCCGTCCCGCTGGGCGCGATCTTCGTCATCGCCGTGGGCAACTTCCACCCGGGCAACTTCACCTCGGAGGGCTTCGCCCCGTACGGCGCCAAGGGCGTGCTCGGCGCGATCAGCTCCAGCGGCATCATCTTCGCCCTGCTCGGCTTCGAGCAGGCGATCCAGCTGGCCGGCGAGAGCCGCGACCCCAAGCGGGACCTGCCGCGCGCCACGCTCGGTTCGGTCGCGATCGGCGCGGTCATCTACATCCTGCTGCAGGTCGTCTTCATCGCCGCTCTGCCGCACCGCACCTTCGCGCACGGCTGGGACAAGCTGGCCTACGCGGGCATCAGCGGTCCCTGGGCGGGCCTGGCCACCCTGGTGGGCCTGGGCTGGCTGGCCGTCGTGCTCTACATCGACGCCGTCATCTCCCCCGGCGGCACCGGCCTCATCTACACCACGGCGACCTCCCGCGTCTCCTACGGTCTGGCCAAGAACGGCTACGCGCCGAAGATCTTCGCCCGCACCGACTCCCGGGGCGTGCCGTGGTTCGGCCTGATCATCTCCTTCGTGACCGGCGTGGTCTGCTTCCTGCCGTTCCCCAGCTGGCAGGAGCTGGTCGGCTTCATCACCTCGGCGAGCGTGCTGATGTACGCGGGCGCCCCGCTGGCGTACGGCGTCTTCGCCGACCGCCTGCCGCACCACGAGCGCCCCTACCGGCTGCCCGGCGGCAACGTGATCGCCCCGCTGTCCTTCGTGGTGGCCAACCTGATCATCTACTGGGCCGGCTGGGACACCCTGTGGCGCCTCGGCATCGCGATCGTCCTGGGCTACCTCCTGCTCGGCGGCTACGCCTGGTACGCGACCGCCACCCGGCAACCGGACGCGCCCCGCATGGACTTCAAGGCCGCCCAGTGGCTGCCGGTGTACCTGCTCGGCATGGGCGTGATCTCCTCGCAGGGCAGCTTCGGCGGCCAGGGCCACATCGGCCTGTGGTGGGACATCCTGGTCGTCGCCGTCTTCTCGGTGGTCATCTACTACTGGGCGCGGGCGACCGCCTCCCGGCCCGAGGAGATCGAGCGCAGCATCGACGCGGTCGTCGTCACCGACGCCCCCGCCCACTGACCCCCACTCCTCTCCCCCGGCCCGTCGGCCCCGGCTCTCCCCTGCCGCGGCTGACGGGCCACCGTCATAATGCTGAGGTGACTTTCCCCCACTCCCCGTCCGCGGAGCACTTTCCGGTCGTGATCGTGGGCGCCGGACCCGCCGGCCTGACCATCGGGAACATCCTGCGCGCGGCCTCGGTCGACTGCCTGGTGCTGGAGGTGGAGACGCGGGAGTTCATCGAGCGGCGGCCACGGGCCGGGGTCATCGAGGAGTGGGCCGTGCGCGGCCTGGAGCAACGGGGCCTGGCCGCCAACCTGTTGGAGCGCGCCCAGCTGCACACCGAGTGCGAGTTCCGGTTCGGCCGGCAGCGCCACCGGTTGGCCTACCAGGAGTTGACGGGGCATCACCACTTCGTCTACCCGCAGCCGTTGCTGGTGACGGACCTCGTGCGCGAGTACGCGGACGTGCGCGGCGGCGCGATCCGGTTCGGCGTGCGGACCGTGCAGGTGCACGATCTGGACTCCGACCACCCGTCGGTGTCGTACACCGACGCCGAGACCGGTGAACGGCGGCTCGTGCGCTGCGACTTCGTGGCCGGCTGCGACGGTGCGCGCGGGGTGACGCGGACCGTGCTGCCCCCGGAGCGGGCCCGGATCGCCCGGCACGACTACGGCATAGGCTGGCTGGCGCTGCTCGCCGAGGCGCCGCCGTCCAGCGACTGCGTGGTCTTCGGCATCCATCCGAACGGCTTCGCCGGGCACATGGCCCGCAGTCCCGAGGTCACCCGGTACTACCTGGAGTGCCCGCCGGGCGACGACCCGGAGAACTGGTCGCACGACCGCGTCTGGTCCGAGTTGCAGCAGCGGCTGGCCGCCGAGGACCGGCCGCCGCTGACCGAGGGGCGGCTGATCGAGAAGCGCGTCCTCGACATGCACAACTACGTCGTCGAACCCATGGTGTTCGGCCGGCTCTTCCTCGCCGGCGACGCGGCCCACCTCACCGCGCCCATCGCCGCCAAGGGCATGAACCTCGCCCTGCACGACGCCTTCCTGCTCGGTGACGCGCTCGTCGCCTACCTCACCAAGGGCGAGCCCGGCGGGCTGAACGGCTACTCTGCGGCCTGCCTCGGCCGGGTGTGGGACTACCAGGAGTTCTCGCAGTGGCTGTCGGAGGTGTACCACGGCGCCTCGTCCGGCGACGCCTACCGCGCGGGCACCACGCTGGCGCGGCTGCGCCGCCTGTTCGCGTCGCCCGCGGCGGCGGCCGCGTTCGCGGAGCAGTACCTCGGCACCAACCCGCCGTGATCCGGCTCAGTCGTGCAGGGGCCGGTCGCTGAGCCGGTGGTCGGCCACGTTCAGGGCCTCGTCCACCAGGCGGCGCAGATGGCCGTCGGGGAGGGAGTAGATCACCCGCCGGCCCTCCTTGCGGGTGTTCACCAGCCCCGCGAGCCGCAGCCGCGCCAGGTGCTGGCTGACGGCCGGCCGGGCCGCCCCGCAGGCTTCCGTGAGCGTGGTGACGTCGGCCTCGCCCGAGGTCAGGGCGTGCAGCAGGGTCAGCCGGGTGCGGTCGCCGAGCAGCGCGAGGAGTTCGGCGGCGAGCGCGAACTGCTCCTCGCCGGGCGTGCGCGGGTGCGCATCGTGTGCAGCTGACAGGTGCATGCGTGCGCTCATACGCACATAATGGCTCCGTGGGCGCCGCGCGTCCACTCCCGCGGCACCGGAAGGGGACCCACGTGAGCGAGCGCCACGAGCACGAGCACCGTCACGGACACGACCACAGCCATGGCCACCCCCATTCCCGTCCCCATCCTCACCCCCACGAGCGCACCGGTCTCCGTCACCGCCTGCGCCACGTCCTCACCCCGCACTCCCACGAGAGCGCCGACAAGCTCGACAGCGCCCTGGAGTCCTCGGCCCGCGGCATGCGGGCCCTGTGGGTGTCGCTGGCAGTGCTCGGCGCGACGGCCCTGGCGCAGGCGGTCGTGGTCGTGCTGTCGGGGTCGGTGGCGCTGCTGGGCGACACGGTGCACAACACCGCGGACGCGCTGACGGCCGTACCGCTGTCGATCGCCTTCGTGCTGGGCCGCCGCGCGGCCACCCGCCGCTTCACCTACGGCTACGGCCGGGCCGAGGACCTGGCGGGCATCGTGATCGTGCTGACGATCGCCGCGTCCGCCGTCTTCGCCGCCTGGACGGCGGTCGACCGGCTGCTGGATCCGCGTCCCGTCACGCATCTGCCCGCGGTCGCGGTGGCGGCGTGCGTCGGGTTCGCGGGCAACGAGTGGGTGGCCCGGTACCGGATCCGGGTCGGCCGGGAGATCGGCTCGGCCGCGCTGGTCGCCGACGGGCTGCACGCCCGTACCGACGGATTCACCTCGCTGGCCGTGCTGCTGGGCGCGGGCGGTGCCGCGCTGGGGTGGCGCCTGGCCGACCCGGTCGTCGGGCTCGCGATCACCGCCGCGATCGCCCTGGTCCTGCGGGACGCGGCGCGCGAGGTGCTGCGGCGCGTGCTGGACGCCGTGGACCCGGCGCTGGTGGACCGGGCCGAGCGGGCGCTGCGGGAGGTGCCGGGGGTGCGCGGGGTGGGCGAGTTGCGGCTGCGCTGGATCGGGCACCGGCTGCGCGCCGAGGTGGCGGTCGTCGTGGACGGCGAGGTGACGGTGCGCCAGGCCCACGGCATCACCGTGGACGCCGAACACGCCCTGCTGCACGCCGTTCCGCGGTTGACGGCCGCCCTGGTGCACGCGGACCCGGCGCCGGCGCCGGGCGAGGCGGACCCGCATCTGCCGCTGGCCCACCACACCGCGGCCTGACCTCAGACGACGCCGAGCCCCTCCAGCACCACGGCGCCCGGAAGTTCCGCGAACGCCTTGCCCGGCACCAGCAGCTTGCCGCGCCGGCGCCCGCTGCCGACGAGCACGTAGGGCAGGTCGACCACGGCCGAGTCGACCAACACCGGCCAGCCGGCGGGCAGTCCGACGGGGGTGATGCCGCCGTACTCCATGCCGGTCTCCCCGGTCGCCGTGTCCATCGACGCGAACGACGCCTTGCGGGCGCCGAGTTGGCGGCGCACGACGCCGTTGACGTCGACCCGGGTGGTGGAGAGCACCACGCACGCGGCCAGGGTGGTCTCGCCGCCGCGCTTGCCGGCCACGACCACGCAGTTGGCGGACTGTTCGAGCAGTTCCCGGCCGTAGTGCTGCACGAAGACGGCGGTGTCGGCCCACTGCGGGTCGGTGTCGACGTAGACGATCTGGTCGGCGGGGACGCTGCCGCTCCAGTGGCGTACGGCGTCGGCGACCGGGCCGGTCAGTTCGGCGAGGGCGTCGGGGGCGGGCAGGGCGGTGTCGAAGTGTCCGATGGGTGCGTCCATGACCGCACGCTAACAGGACCGTTCAGCGCACGGGCGGGACGGAGACCGCCAGCACGAACGCGACCGGGACCTCGCCCTCGTTGCCGTAGCTGTGCGGGGCGTTGGCCTCGAAGGTGACGCTGGCCCCGGCCGGCACGCGGTGCTGCGCCCCCTCCACGGTGAGGGTCAGCTCGCCCTCGGTGACGTGGGCGAGCTCGACCGTGCCGACGGGGTGCGGGTCGGAGGCGCTGCTCTCGCCCGGCATCAGCCACCAGTCCCACATCTCCAGCGGGCCGGGCGCCTCGGTGCCCACGAGGAGGCGGCTGTAGCTGCCCGCGTCGGTGTGCCACAGCCGGACCGCCTGGTCGGCGGGGACGATCCGGACCTTGGGCCCCTGCTCGTAGTCGAGCAGCGTGGTGACGCTGACGCCGAGCGCGTCGCCGATCTTGACGACCGTGCCGATGCTCGGGTTGGTGCGGGCCTGCTCGATCTGGATGAGCATGCCGCGACTGACCCCCGCCCGGGCGGCCAACGCGTCCAGGGTGAAGCCGCGCTCGTTGCGCCAGCGCTTGACGTTGCGCGCCAGGGACTGGGTCAGCAGGTCGAGGTCCGACACTCTATGTCCAATATTCTGTAAGCCGGGGTCCAACGGAATGAACTATGGTGAGGTGCACCCGATCGTTCACCGAACTGTACTGCGAGGCGAGCCGTGACAGCATTCTTCGCCCTGGCCACCAGCCTGCTGTGGGGCATGGCCGACTTCGGCGGCGGACTGCTGACCCGGCGGACGCCGGCCCTGACCGTCGTCGTGGTCTCGCAGGTGATCGCCGCGAGTGTGCTGGGGGCGGTCGTGGCGGTCACCGGCGGCTGGAGCGAGGCCGGACCGCGGCTGTGGTTCGCGTTCGCCGCCGGTCTGGTCGGGCCGGTCGCCATGATCTGCTTCTACCGGGCGCTCGCCCGGGGCCCGATGGGCGTGGTCTCCCCGCTCGCCACGCTGAGCGTCGCCGTGCCGGTCGGCGTCGGCCTGTTCCTGGGCGAGCGGCCTGGCCTGACACAGGCCGCGGGCATCGCGGTCGCCGTCGGCGGGGTCGTCCTCGCGGGCGGACCGCAGCTGCGCGGGGCGCCCGTGCAGCGGCAGACCATCCTGCTCACGCTGGTCGCCGCGCTCGGCTTCGGCGCGGTCTTCGCGCTGATCGCCGAGGCCTCCACCACCGTCACCGGCCTGTTCCTCGCCCTCTTCGTGCAGCGCCTGACGAACGTCGTCGCGGGCGGCGCGGCCCTGTACGTCTCCGTGCGCCGCGGCACCCCCGCGCTGCCGGCCCACGGCTTCCCCTGGCGCGACCTGCCGGCGCTCGCCTTCGTCGGCCTCGCGGACGTCGCCGCCAACGGCACGTACGCGGTGGCCGCCCAGCACGGCCCGGTCACCGTGGCCGCCGTCCTCGCGTCCCTGTACCCGGTGGTGACCGCGCTGGCCGCGCGCGGCTTCCTCAGCGAACGCCTCCGCGCGATCCAGGCGGCGGGGGCGGGCCTGGCCCTGCTGGGGACGCTGCTGCTGGCGACGGGCTGACCTCCCCCCGCGCGCCTCACTCCGCGTCGAGCTCGGCGAGCCGCGCCACCGTCTCCTCGTCCAGTTCCGACAGCGCCAGCAGCTGCTCCGGAGTAACCCCGTCCGGTATCGGCACCGGCGCCGGGGTCCGCAGCGGCGGCTGCCAGCCGTCCGCGGGCGTCCAGCGCCGTACGACCCGGGCGGGCGCCCCGGCCACCACGGCGTGGTCGGGCACCATGCCCCGGACCACCGCACCGGCGGCCACCACGACGTTCCGGCCGATCCGGGCGCCGGGCAGGATGACCGCGCCGGTGCCGATCCAGCAGCCGGCGCCGATCTCCACCGGCTCCATGCGGGGCCACTGCTTGCCGATGGGCTCGTGCGGATCGTCGTACGAATGGTTCGTGGACGTGACGTACACGTAGGGGCCGAAGTAGCAGTCGCTGCCGATGGTGACCGTCGTGTCGGCGATGACGTGGCTGCCGCGGCCGAGGACCACACCGTCGCCGATGCGCAGGATCGGGTCGGGGCCGAGGTCGAGGTCGGGCATCAGGCCGGCGGTGAGGGTGACCTGCTCGCCGACGATGCAGTGGGAGCCGAGGTGGATCCACGGTTCGCCGAAGACCGTGCCGAGCGGGAAGGCGAGGCGGGTGGCCTCGCCGATGGCGCCGAAGCGGAAGCGGCCCGGCGACTCGGCGGTCACCGAGCCCGTGCGCTGCACCCAGGCCCAGCCCGCGTGGACGGCGCGCTGGCTGAGGCGGCGGCACCAGGATGAGAACGTGTTCTTGCGCTTCGGCACGCAGTCACCGTACTGAGCGTGCCCCTCGCTGATGAGGTGGAGGGGCTGTGATCTTTGCCCCAACCGGTGGCGTACGGTGCCGGGGGAAGCGACGACGAGGAGAGGGCGATGACGCACAAGGCGTTGGTCACGGGCATCGGCGGCCGGGAACCGAAGATCGACGGAGAGGCGTTCGTGGCGCCCACGGCGTCGGTGATCGGGGACGTGACGCTCCAGGCGGGGGCGAGCGTCTGGTACGGGGCGGTGCTGCGGGGTGACGTGGAGCGGATCGTCGTGGGCGCGCAGGCCAACATCCAGGACAACTGCACGCTGCACGCCGACCCCGGGTTCCCGGTCGCCATCGGGGAGCGGGTGTCGGTGGGGCACAACGCGGTGGTGCACGGGGCGACGGTCGGGGACGACTGCCTGATCGGGATGGGGGCGACCGTGCTCAACGGCGCCGTGATCGGCGAGGGGTCGCTGGTCGCCGCGCAGGCGCTGGTGCCGCAGGGGATGCAGGTGCCGCCGGGGTCGCTGGTCGCCGGGGTCCCGGCGAAGGTCAAGCGGCAGCTGACGGCCGAGGAGCGCGAGGGGGTCACCCTCAACGGAACGCTGTACGCGTCGCTCGCGACGGCCCACGGCGAGCTGTACGGGAAGCCGTAGGCGTCAGTCGACGGCCGGGACGGGCTCCGGCTCGGCCGCCTTCCGCTGTGCGGCCTTCTTCGCCCGGCGCCTGATGACCAGCATCGACGTCAGCCCGATCAGCACCGCCACCGCCAGGCCCACGTACGAGAACCGCTTCAGCCAGTCCTCGGCGACGACGCCCACGTAGTAGACGACCGCCGTGGTGCCGCCCGCCCAGCAGATGCCGCCGAGGACGTTGGCGGTCAGGAACTTCCAGTACGGCATGTGCAGGACGCCCGCGAGCGGCCCCGCGAAGATCCGCAGGAGGGCGACGAAGCGGCCGAAGAAGACGGCCCACATGCCCCACTTCTCGAAGGACCGCTCGGCGGTGGCGACGTGCCCCTCGCTGAAGTGGCGGGGGAACTTCCCGCCCAGCCAGGCCAGCAGGGGCCGTCCGCCCTTGCGGCCGATGGCGTAGCCGATGGAGTCGCCGACGACCGCGCCGAGGGTGGCGCAGGCGCCGAGGACCACGGGGTTGATGCCGGAGTGCTGGGAGGACATCAGGGCCGCGGAGACCAGGACGATCTCGCCCGGCAGCGGGATGCCGAGGCTCTCCACGCCGATGACCAGCGCCACCACGGCGTAGACGGCCGCCGCGGGCACCGTGTCGAGCCACTCCTGCACGTGCACCGGCGCTTCCTCCCAGACTTCGCTGCCCTGTCCTCCTGGGAGCGCCCGCTAGGGCACCCCCAGGAAGCCTACCGGGTCAGCCCGCCGTGGGACCGTCCCACAGATCGCACCGGTGCTCCTGGTGGACGGAGGTGCTGAGCGTGTTCCCTCCCTTCGAGGCCGTCTTCAGCGAGAGCACCACCCCGGGGCCGCTCGGCATCACGGGCTGGCCCGCGGCCCGCGGCACCCCGTCGCGCACGAAGGACCCCCAGTACGCGATCATCTGCCGCGAGAGCGTGCGCTGCTCGGCGTCGAGCGGACTGTCCAGACCGAAATGCTTGAACAGGTACTGGATCTCGTTGACGTGGGTGGCGCCGAAGTCGAAGTCGGTGTGCAGGTTGCGCAGCGAGGCGAACGGCGGTGAGGTGCGGTCGGCGAACTCGTACGAGTAGACCGGGCCGCGCGCGGTGAGCAGGCCGTCGAGACGCAGTGCCGGGCAGGTGAACAGGGTGTCGCCCAGGGCCGTGGCGTAGGCGATGGTCGGGGTCGGGTAGGCCGACAGCGGGTAGCGCTGGAGCGCCTGGTCGCCGAAGTCGTTCCGCATGACCTCGGGGTACTGCTCGGCCGTCAGCGGAGTGCCGTTCAGGTCGAAGGCGGAGAAGGCGAACAGCCTGCCCTCGTCCTTGTTCGAGCCGTTGATCACCGGCACGCGGGCGGCGATCCCCCGGGCGACGGCCTGTTCGGGCTGCACCGGCAGGAGCGCCCCGCCGGCCACCGGGCCCCAGTCGAAGTCGCCCTGCGCGTCGAGGATCTCGCGGGCGGACTTGCCGCGCAGGCACGCGAGGTCCGTGCAGCCCAGCCGCCGCGCGAAGTCGGCCCCCTGGGACACGGCGTCCTGGTGGGTGCGGGCGGCGCAGTCGTCGTAGGCGCCGCTCTCGATGATCGCCGCCCGGAACAGGCCCTTCGCCGTCGGCGAGGCCAGTTGGGTGCAGACCGAGCGGCCGCCGGCCGACTCGCCGGCGATGGTGACGCGGCCCGGGTCGCCGCCGAAGCGGCCGATGTTGGCCCGCACCCAGCGCAGCGCGGCCTGCTGGTCGAGCATGCCGAAGTTGCCGGAGACCCCGTCGCGCGTCTCGCGGTCGAGCCCGGCGGTGGCAAGGAAACCCATCGCGCCGAGGCGGTAGTTGACGGTCACGACGACCGTGCCGGTCTGCCGGGCGAAGGAGTCGGGGACGACGTCCTGCCCGGCGCCGGCGGTCAGGCCCCCGCCGTGGAACCAGACCAGCACCGCGCGGCGCGCCGAGCCCTCGGGGACGTAGACGTTCAGGTCGAGGCAGTCCTCGGTGTACGACGGCTGCTCGTAGCCGGGGTCCCAACTCGACGTCTGCACGCACTTGTTGCCGAACGCCTGGGCCGAACGCACGCCCTTCCAGGGCTTCGTCGGCTGGGGAGCGTGCCAGCGCAGCGCGCCGACCGGGGGCTGCGCGTACGGGATGCCGAGGAACTGCCGCCCCTCGGCGGTGCTCTGCCCGCGTACCCAGCCCGCGTCGGTGCGCACCAGGGGGTCGTCGTGGGCGGCGGCCCGCGCGGACACCGGGGTGACCAGCGCCGCCGCGAGGGCGGTCAGGGCGATGGCGATTCGCCGGATCACGGGCCCACCTCCACGCTCGTCCGCAGCCGCAGGTCCTGTGCGGACGCCCCGAGCCAGACGGGGCGACGGCCGACACCGAGCACCCAATCGTGACGCTTCGGGTCCCACGAGGACAATGTGCGTGCGTCGACGTCCACGACGACCGCGCGCCGCTCGCCGGGCCGCAGCGTGAGCCTGCGGTAACCGCCCAGCACCCGTACGGCCTGGTCGAGCCGGAGTGCGGGCGACGGCCCGACGTAGACCTGCGGCACGGTGACCCCGGTGCGCCGGCCGGTGTTGCGGACGGTGAAGGACACCCGCAGGCGGCGCCCGGTCCACCGGGCCCCGAGGCCGTCGTAGGAGAACGTCGTGTACGACAGTCCGTGGCCGAAGGGGAACAGCGGCCGCACGCCCTCGGCGTCGTACCAGCGGTAGCCGGCGTGGATACCCTCCGAGTACTCCTCGGTGCCGTCCACTCCGGGATAGCGGCGCGGGTCCCCGGCGACCGGGTGGTGGTCGTCGTCGACCGGGAAGGACTGGGTGAGACGGCCGCCGGGGTCGCACTCGCCGAAGAGGACGGCGGCGGTGGCGGCGGCGCCCTCCTGGCCCGGGTAGTACATCTGCAGCACGGCGCCGGTCGCCGGCAGCCACGGCATCGACGTCGAGGACGAGGTGTTGAGGACGACCGTGGTGCGCGGGTTGGCGGCGGCCACCGCCTCGATCAGCCGCTCCTGGTGGCCGGGCAGGGCGATCGTCGTCCGGTCCTGGCCCTCGGTGGCGTCCTCGTAGGCGAACAGCACGACGTCCCGGGCGGCGCGGGCGGCGGCCACGGCCTCGGCGACGTCCTGGGCGCGGGTCGCGCCGGTGCTGCGCCGCAGCCGGAACAGCAGCCCGTCGGCGCCTCCTTGGGCGCCGATGTGCAGGGTGTGGGCGCCCGCCGCCAGGGTGAGGGTCTTGCGGCGCACGGACAGTCCGTCGGGGGCGGCCGAGACGAGCCCGCCCTGGAAGTACTCGCCGTATCCGGCGGCCTGCGGGAACAACTCCGTGCCGTCGAGCAGGACTTCGGGGCGTGCGGTGGGCGCGGAGGAGAAGTGCAGGACGAAGGTCCACTCGTCGGTCTCGGGGACGGTGAGGGTGCCGTCGTAGGTCCAGATCTTCCCGGCGGCTACCCGCAGTCCCTCGCTGTCGAAGGCGGGGCTCAGGGCGCTCGCCGGGACCGCCTTGCCGAACAGGTCCTCGCCCAGGGCGTACGTGACCTTCCCCGCCCGCTTCTTGATGGCGTCCAGGGGGCTGTCGGCGTGGTCGGGGACGACGTGCGCGCTGCCGCCGCCGCTGACGAAGGGGACGCTGCCGGTGGGGCCGATGACGGCGACGGCGGTGCCGGGGCGCAGGGGCAGGGTGCGGTGTTCGTTGCGCAGCAGGGTGGCGCCCGCCTCGGCGACCTCCCGGGCGACGGCGGCCCCGGCCTGCGCGTCCCGGTCCGGGCGGGGTGGCACGGTGCCGTCCAGCAGGCCGAAGCGGTCCATCACGGAGAGGACGCGGCGGACGGCCCGGTCGACGGAGGACTCGGGGACGCTGCCGCTCTGCACGGCCGTCTTCAGCGCCGTACCGAAGTAAGTGCCGCTCGGCATCTCCATGTCGAGGCCGGCGGTGATGGCCTCGACGGTGCTGTGCGCGGCGAACCAGTCGGTCATCACCCAGCCGTCGAAGTTCCACTGCTCGCGCAGGACGTCGGTGAGCAACGTGCTGTTCTCGCACGCGAACGTGCCGTTGACCTTGTTGTAGGCACCCATGACCGCGCCGGTACCGGCGTTGACGGCCGCTTCGAAGCCGCGCAGTTCGAGCTCGTGCAGGGTCTGTTCGTCCACGCGCACGTCGATCGACATGCGGTCCTGCTCCTGGTTGTTCATCGCGAAGTGCTTGACGGTGGCGATGAGATGCTCGCCCTGGATGCCCTTCACCTCGGCGGCGACCAGGTGAGAGGCGAGCAGCGGGTCCTCGCTGAACGTCTCGAAGTTGCGGCCCGCGTACGGGGTGCGGATGAGGTTGACCATCGGGGAGAGCAGGACGTCCTGGCCGAGGGCGCGGCCCTCGCGTCCGATGACCTGTCCGTAGCGGCGGGCGAGGTCCGGGTCGAAGGCGGAGGCGAGCAGGACGGGGGCGGGCAGGGCGGTGGCGTGCCGCGTGACGCGGACGCCGGCGGGGCCGTCGGCCAGGCGCAGCGGGGGGATGCCCAGGCGCGGGACTCCGGGGACGTAGCCGGCCTGGCCGAGGGAGGCCGGGTCGGTGGCGCCGTGCAGGAGGGAGATCTTCTCGTCGAGGGTGAGCTTGCCGATGAGCGCTTCGACGCGGCGGCCGGCCGGGGCGTCGGGTCTGGCCAGGGGGTGGGCCTGGGCGGGGGGTGTGAGACCACCGGTGGCCGCCGCGGCGACGGTGATCGCTCCGCCCAGCAGGCGCAGGGCGGAACGCCGGGAGACAGTGTCGGTCATGAGCCGTCACTCCTTCGGTGCGCGGGCACGACGTTGTGAACCGCAGACAGGCCGCGACGCCCCGGGCCGCGTTCGGCAACTGAACGCACGGCATACCGAACGGATGTGACGGCCCCTCAGAAGCATCGCGGACGCGTCGGAAACGTAGGACCGGCGGTGACTCGTGTCAATGAACCGAACAGAAATGAAGGCGATCGCCGACAAGAGACGAAGGAGGGAGTAGGAGGGAGTAGGGGGAAGGGGGCAGAGTCGCGCGACGGCGTCTACTACCCGCGACGGCGTCTACTACCGGGGTCACCCGGGAGTTGGGGAGCCGACGAGATGCGGCGGGCTTGCGGGAGCGGGACCTTCACCGCCGAGACACGGCGACTGCGGGAGCCGACCCCCGACGACGAGACCCGTCGAGCCTGCGGGAACCGACCCCTCGACGTCGAGACGCGGCGATCCAGCGGGAGCCGACCTGTCGACAACGAGACGCGGCGCCCCCGCAGGAGCCGGACCGTCACCGACGAGACGCGGCGCCCCTCGCAAGAGCCGGATCCTCACCGACGAGATGCGGCGATCCTGCGGGAACCGACCATTCGACGAGGCGGCGTCCCGCGACGTGGTGTGGGGATTGTGGGGATACGGAGTTCGCGGCTCCGCAGCTCAATGGGGCGGTGTAGTCGCTTCCGCGCTGGATGGCGGTGATGACCCAGTGAGCGGCGCCAAGAACCGGAGAAGCGGGCCGACCGGCGCTTGCGCCACAGCGCTGAACGGAGCCGCATGGTCCGGATGGCTGCGCCACTCGGCGGGACACCACCTTCGACGACGAGACGCGGCGGTCCAGCGGGAGCCGACCTGTCGACGACGAGACACGGCGCCCCCGCAGGAGCCGGACCCTCACCAACGAGACGCGGTGCCCCTCGCAAGAGCCGGACCCTCACCGCCGAGACGCGGTGACCCCGCAGACGTCGGCCCCGTGATGACGCGATGCGGCGACCCCGTAGACGTCCGTCCCTCGACGGTCCTCGCGCTTCGCTCGTCGTAGCGTCCGGTCTCCGGGTGCCGGCGCGGAGCGGGCCCTTGGGGCGCCTGCAGTCCCCCGCTCTCCAGGGCGGGATCCTTCGAGCCGCTGGTGCTCTCCCCGCCCCCGCTACTTCCCGCGCCCACCCCGCCCTCGCCGCTTCCCTTACTCTCTCCGCCCTCGCCACTCCCCCTGCTTTCCTCGCCCCCACCGTTTCCCTTGCTTTCCCCGCCCCCACCGTTTCCCTTGCTTTCCCCGCCCCCACCGTTTCCCTTGCTCTTCCCGCCCCCGTCGCTTCCTCTGCTCTCCCCACCCCCGTCGCTTCCTCTGCGCTCCCCACCCCCGTCGGCTCCCCTCTTTTCGCCGTCTCCGGCGTTCTTCGGGTCGTCGCTCGCCTCAAGTGTCCACCGCTGGCCTGCCGTTCCGTCCCGTGCCGTGATCACCACCGTCCTTGCCTTGCCCGGTGCGACCAGCAGGCCCTTTCCGTTGCGGAGGAGCAGTTCGCCGCGGAAGGTGAGGTCGAAGCGGGTCTCGTCCGCGTGCGCGGCGCAGGGCGCCACCGTGACGGAGCGCTCGGCGGGGTCGGCGGTGAGGCACAGGGTGGGGTCGGTGACGCTGCGCAGCAGACCGTCGTCCTGGTACGACCACTGCTGGGAACCGGCCGACGTGCAGCCCGCGAGGACGGCCGCCGCACCCCGCCCGGCTCGGCCGTCCCCGACGGCGAGGCACAGGCCGGCGGAAGCGCTGCGGAGCCTGCCGGACGAGGGCGACACGGCGGACGGCGCCTCGGTGGTGAGGCTCGGACGCGGGGCGTTCACAGCCGGCTCTCCCCAGGTGACCCCGGGGGCGGGGACACCGCCGTCGTCGGACCAGCCCTTGGCCACGAGCACGGTCGCGAGCAGGACGAGGGAGGCCACGCCGACGACCACGGCCTTGGTGGGCCGGCGCTGCACGGCGGGGCGGTGCCGTCCGCCCCCGCCGGGACGCCCGGCGCCCGCCGGCCGGGCGGGGGTGCGGGCGGGCTGGGAGTCCAGGTAGCGGTGGGCGCCCCAGCCGAGCACGGCCTCGGCGAGCAGCACGTCGAGGCCGCCGTCGAAGTGACTGAGCTGTTCGGCGGCGTGACGGCAGTACCGGCACTCCGTCAGATGCTGCCGGACGTCCGGCAGCAGCGCCCCGCCCCGGCGCAGCGGAACGTCGAGAAGACGGTTGTGGAACTCGCATTCCTTCGTGGGCGCGAGTTCGCGGTGGGCGCGCACGCAGGCGGCGCGGAATTGCTCGCGCGCCTGCTGAAGGGCGGCCGACGCGGTGGGCTCGTCCACCCCCAGCAGACCGGCCGGTATGGTTATGGGTTCGGCCTCGACCTCGGTGTGCCACAACAGGCATTGCGAGGCGCCGGGAAGGGTGCGGAATGCGCGCTCGGCGAGTTGCCGCCTTTCGGGCGTGGCGGACCGGGCGGCGCGCAGTCCCCGGCCGCCGGTCGGTTTGCGGAGTTCCGGCAGAACGGCGGACATACGGTCGTCCGCGGCCCACTCCCGCACCGTGTCCCGTACGGCCGTCAGGAGCCGGGGACGCAGCGCGCCGCCGTCCGCCCGGCCGAGCACCCGGTGGAACGCGGCGGCCGCCGCCATCGAAGCCACGTCCTCGCTTGAGGCCAGGCAGATGACCGCGTACTCGTGGGTCGCGCGCCAGTGCCGGGCCAGCAGCAACGCGTCCGCGCGGGCGCCCTGCGCGCCCTGGCCCAACTGTGCGAGAAGGCTGCGGTCGGATTCCTGGAGCCGTGCTCCGGGGCGCGGCGGGTACGGCGGTCGTGGGGGGTAAGGGGATTGCACGGAACCATTTCCTTCCAAGCCGCAGGACGGCGAGCGCAATACGCGTCCTCGGAAAGCAGGTGCTTGATTGGTGCATACCTATGCCGTGCCTGGTCAGGACCGGCTGTGGGGCCGCTCACTTTCGCACAATTGACGCACAGCAAACAAGGAGTTCGAGTGACCGAAGTTCAAAACTCGGAAAGTTCAGAAAAGTTACCGACGGTATCCGCACCCGCTTTCGAAAAGTCCGCTCGGTGCCGCCGAGTTGTGACAGCCCAAAGGCGACTGCCACACGAAATCTCCAACTTCCCGGCGCCCGCCGCGCGGGGTCCGCCGAGGGTCCGCCGAACCCACAGCTTTCTCTGAGGTCCCTCTCGGCGAACGCCCATTCCGGCACGCCACCATGGCCGCATGATCGCCCCCCACTCCGCATCCGCCCCCGCCCCCGCCCGCCCGGTCCGCAAGGCCGTCGTCCCGGCCGCGGGTCTCGGCACCCGCTTCCTGCCCGCCACCAAGGCGACGCCGAAGGAGATGCTGCCGGTGGTCGACAAGCCGGCCATCCAGTACGTCGTCGAGGAGGCGGCCGCCGCCGGTCTCGACGACGTCCTGATGGTCACCGGCCGGCACAAGCGCGCCATCGAGGACCACTTCGACAACGCCTTCGAGCTGGAACAGGCCCTCGCCGCCAAGGGTGACGCCGTGCGCCTGGACGCCGTACGCGATCCGGCCCGGCTCGCCAACATCCACCACATCCGCCAGGGCGAGCCGCTGGGCCTGGGCCACGCCGTGCTCTGCGCCCGCCGGCACGTCGGCGACCAGCCCTTCGCGGTGCTCCTCGGGGACGACCTGATCGACCCCCGCGAGACGCTGCTGAGCCGGATGCTCGACGTACGGGACCGGCGTTCGGGCAGCGTGGTGGCGCTGATGGAGGTCCCGCCCGAGCAGATCCACCTCTACGGGTGCGCGGCCGTCGAGCCCACCGACGAGGAGGACGTCGTCCGCGTCACGGGCCTCGTCGAGAAGCCGTCGCGGGAGAACGCGCCCAGCACCTACGCGGTCATCGGCCGCTACGTCCTCGACCCGGCCGTCTTCGACACCCTGGAGCACACCGCGCCGGGCCGGGGCGGCGAGATCCAGCTGACCGACGCTCTCCAGGAGTTGGCCGAGGGCGGCACCGTGCACGGCGTGGTCTTCGACGGGCTGCGCTACGACACCGGCGACAAGGCCGACTACCTGCGCACGGTGGTCCGGCTGGCCTGCGACCGGGACGATCTGGGCCCGGAGTTCGCGGCCTGGCTCAAGGAGTTCGTGGCGGGCCTGGAGGGCGGCGGCAGCGCGGGGCACAGGCGGCGGCTCGCGGCCTGATCAGGCGCGCGGGGCCCGGTCATCGCGCGACCGGGCCCTGCGTCGGCATGCTCAGCCATGCGGCCGTTCGGCTCGTTTCGGCCATTGAACCCGATCAGCCATTGAGCTCGATCAGCCATTGAGCTCGATCAGCCATTGAGCTCGATCAGCCATTGAGCTCGATCAGCCGTTGTGCTCGATCAGCCGACGAGCTCGATCAGCCCTTACCCTCGTCCGACCGCTCGGCTCGTTCAGCCGTTGGGCCGCAGGGTCCACACGACCGTCATCTCGCCGGTGACGGCGCCGTCCGCGCGCCGGATCTCGACCGTGACGGGGAACTCGGGACGCTCCCCCGCGTCCAGTTCGGCGACGACGTCCGCGGCCGGGCGCCCGAGGGTCGCGGTGGCGGTGACGGCCCCCATCGCCAGCTTCCGGTACGCGATCTCGGCCCGCACGGCGAGCGGCACGGCGCGCGAGAGCTGTTCACCGAACGCGCCCAGCACGATCGCGCCGCTGGCGGACTCGCCCAGCGTGAACATCGCTCCGGCGTGCGGCCCGCCCACGTGGTTGTGGTACTCGCCCTGGTCCGGCAGGGACACGACCGCCTTCTCGGGCGTGGTCTCCAGGAACTGGAGGTTCATGGTCCGGGCCATCGGCACCGTCGCGGCGAGCATCTCGCCGATCGACATCTGGTCTGCGCTCATGGGCGCCAGGTTACCCACGAGTAGCCTCCCCTGACCAGGCCCGTACCGTGACCGGGTGCGGGTGAGGCGCCCGGCGTCTCCCCCGCTTTGCTACGGCCCTGACAAGACGCGGTGACCGAATCGTGTCCGGGGCAGCACTAGGGTTGCTGGCCATGTGGCCAGGACAGCAGCCGCCCGGGGGCGAGCAGAACCCGCAGAACAACCCGCAGCACAACCCGTACCAGCAGCCGGGGTACCAGCAGCCGAATCCGTATCAGCAGCCCGGCTACCAGCAGCCCAACCCCTATGCGCAGCAGCCGCAGTGGGGGCCGCAGGGGCCACTGGGCGCCCCGCAGCCGCCCACGGGCGGTGGCGGTGACGGCGGCGGGAACCGGACGAAGCTCGTCGCGATCATCGCGGCCACCGCCGTGGTGGTGGCCGCCGGTGTCACCGGTTTCCTGGTCCTGGGCGGCGGCAAGGACGACAAGGCGGACGGCGGCTCGAACACCAGGAAGACCAGCCAGTCGCCGACCACGTCGGCCGACCCGAGCGAGTCCGCCACCGGCTCGGACGACAACCCCCGGGGCGGGGAGACGGAGAAGGCGACGATCGCCGGCTGGAAGGTGGTCGTCAACCCCAAGTGGGGCACGGCCTTCGACGTGCCGGCCGACTGGGAGGTCGAGTCCTCCGGGGTGCTGATCGGCTTCGAGGACGACAGCAAGCCGGCCGGCAGCAAGCCGCTGATCACCATGTCCGCGCCGGCGTACTACAAGTCCAAGTGGTGCACGTCCGACGACGACAAGGACGGCACGACGGAGGACACCCCGCTCGCCGCGGTGGGCACCAAGGGGGCGGACGGCGCCAAGAGCACGGACGAGGTCGCCGTCAACCAGGTGCCGTGGTGGGTCTACGGCGGCTACACGCAGCCGGACAAGAAGAGCATCACCTTCGACAAGACGGCGAAGAAGTTCACCACCACCGCCGGGATCGAGGGCAGTTACGCCTGGGCCCGCTCCAAGAACAGCCCGCAGAAGGGCAAGTCGAAGTGCGCCAGTGACGGCAAGGCCATCTCGTTCGGCTTCAAGAACTCCAACGGGGACTTCGTCGCCTGGAACCTCTACGCGGCGACCGGCGTCAAGGGCGAGGTCCCGGACGCGACCATCATGAAGATCCTCAGCACGGTGCGGCTGTCCGGCGAGCCGACGGAACAGTGACGCGAACGATGTGGCGCGCGCAGGGGCCGCCGTCCATAGTGCGGAGGTGACCAAGCCCACCGACTCCCGCCGCCGTCCGCCCCGCCTCACCTGGGCGGGGCGCAACCACCGTCTGCTGACCGCCGCGGCGGTCGTCACCAACCTCGGCAACAACGGCGCGCTGGTCGCCACCGCGTTCGCCGTGCTGGAGGCGGGCGGGGACGGCGGCGACGTGGGCCTGGTGGCCGCCTCGCGGACCCTTCCGCTGGTGGTCTTCCTGCTGCTCGGCGGGGCCCTCGCCGACCGGCTGCCCCGGCACCGGGTGATGGTCGCGGCCAACGCCCTCAACTGCCTCTCGCAGGCCGCGTTCGCCGCCTTGGTCCTCGCCGGTGAGCCGCGTCTGTGGCAGATGATGCTGCTCACCGCCCTCGGCGGCACGGGCCAGGCGTTCTTCGGCCCCGCCTCCGAGGGCATGCTCATGTCGTCGGTCGGGGGTGAGCAGGCGAGCCGGGCGTTCGCCGTCTTCCGCATGGCGATGCAGGGGGCCGCCCTGGGCGGTGCCGCGCTCGGCGGCGCGATGGTGGCCGCGCTGGGGCCGGGCTGGGTGCTCGCGGCGGACGCGGCGGCCTTCGCGGTCGCCGCCGGGCTGCGCTCCCTCCTCGACGTGAGCCACATCCCGCCGCGCGAGCCGGGCGGCGGTCTGCTGACCGATCTGCGCGACGGCTGGCGGGAGTTCGCCGGCCGGCCCTGGCTGTGGGGCATTGTCGTGCAGTTCTCCCTGGCCAACGCGGTGGTCGGGGCCGCCGACGCCGTCTACGGCCCGCTGGTCGCCCGCGACCACCTCGGCGGCGCCGGTCCCTGGGGGCTGGCCCTCGGCTGCTTCGGCGCGGGCACGGTCGCCGGCGCCCTGCTGATGACCCGCTGGAAACCGCGCCGGCTCCTCCTCGCCGGCACCCTCTGCGTCTTCCCCCTGGCCCTCCCGTCCGCCGCCCTGGCCGTCCCGGCCCCGGCGGGCGTCCTGTACGCGGTGATGTTCCTGTCCGGGGCGACGGTGGAGGTGTTCGGGGTGAGCTGGATGACCGCGCTGCACCAGGAGATACCCGAGCACAAGCTGTCCCGGGTCTCGGCCTACGACTGGTTCGGGTCGATCGCGCTGGTGCCGGTCGCCACCGCGCTGGCCGGGCCGGCGGAGCAGGCGTTCGGGAGGCCGGCGGCGCTGTGGGGGTGTGCGGTGCTGGTCGTGGTGGTGACGGGGGCGGTGCTGTGCGTGCCGGACGTGCGCGGGCTGCGGCGGCGGGGCCGGGGCGTGGCGGCGTCGGGCGGGGAGTCAGCCGATGCCGAACGCGCCGTCGGGGGGCTCGGGTGAGGGGACGGCGTCCGCGTCCCGTACCGGCCGCGCGTCGCCGGTGAACCGCCGTAGAGCGGGCCCGTGTTCGACCCGGGCGGGGAAGGCGTCGGCGGCCGTGAGCCGGGTCAGCGCCGCGGTGTCGAGGGGGCGGTGCGCGGCGGCGAGCACCGCGTTGCCGAAGCGGCGGCCACGCAGCACGGCCGGCTCGGCGATCAGCACGAGCTCCTCGAACTCGTCGGCGAGCGTGGCGAGTTGGGAGCGCAGGAAGGCGAAGGGCGCGGAGTCGGCGAGGTTGGCGAGGTAGACGCCGTCGGCCTTGAGCACCCGCGCGGCGGTACGGACGTACTCCGCGGTCGTCAGGTGCGCCGGGACCCTGGACCCGCCGAAGACGTCGGCGACGATGACGTCCGCGCGGCCGCTCGGCGCGGCCTCCAGCCAGGCGCGGGCGTCCGCCGCGTGCAGCGTGACGCCCGCGCCCTCGGGCAGCGGCAGGTGCTCGACGACCAGCTCCAGCAGCCCGGCGTCCGCCTCGACGACGTCCTGCCGGCTGCCGGGCCGGGTCGCGGCGAGGTACCGGGGCAGGGTGAGCGCCCCGCCCCCGAGGTGCACCACGTCCAGCGCCCGCCCCGGCTCGTCCACGATGTCCAGCACATGCCCGAGCCGCCGCGCGTACTCGAACTCCAGGTACGCCGGCTCGTCGAGATCGACGTACGACTGCGGAGCCCCGTCGACCGTCAGCAGCCAGGCCCGCGCGCGGTCGACGTCGGGCATGAGCTTGGCGGAGCCGAACGCGGTGGCTCTGCTCACGGGGACGGGTTCGGTCACCTCACCATTGTGCGGCCGGCCGGCGCCCCCTCACTCCACCGTGGACACGGTCCCCGCCCCGACGGTCCGTCCACCCTCACGGATGGCGAACCCGAGGCCGGGCTCCAACGGCACCGCACGCCCCAGTTCGACGTTCATGGTGACCGTCTCCCCGGGCCGCACCACCGCGGCCTCCCCCAGGTCGACGTCACCGACCACGTCCGCGGTGCGGATGTAGAACTGCGGCCGGTACCCGGTCGCGACGGGTGTCGTACGACCCCCTTCGCGCGCCGACAGCACGTACACCCGCGCGGAGAACCGCCGGCCGGGCACCACACTGCCCGGCGCCGCCACGACATGCCCGCGCCGGACCGCGTCCCGCGGCACGCCCCGCAGCAGCAGCGCCACGTTGTCCCCGGCCTGGGCCTCCCGCATCGGCTTGCCGAAGGTCTCCAGGCCGGTGACGACGGTCTCGACACCGGCGCCGAGCACCTCGACCCGGTCGCCCACGCGCACGGTGCCCCGCTCGACGGCGCCCGTGACCACCGTCCCGCGGCCGGTGATGGTCAGGACGTTCTCCACGGGCAGCAGGAACGGCGCGTCCAGGTACCGCTCGGGGATGGGCACATAGGTGTCCACCGCGTCGAGCAGCGCCTCGATGGACGCCGTCCACCGCGGGTCGCCCTCCAGCGCCTTGAGCCCGGAGACCCGTACGACGGGCACGCTGTCACCGCCGTAGCCCTGCGCGGTGAGCAGCTCGCGGACCTCCAGCTCGACCAGGTCGGTGAGCTCCTCGTCGCCCGCGTCGGCCTTGTTGAGCGCGACGACGATGTGGTCGACGCCCACCTGCCGGGCGAGCAGCACGTGTTCCGCGGTCTGCGGCATGATCCCGTCGAGCGCGGAGACGACGAGGATCGCCCCGTCCAGCTGCGCGGCGCCGGTGACCATGTTCTTGACGTAGTCGGCGTGGCCCGGCATGTCCACGTGGGCGTAGTGCCGGGTGTCGGTCTCGTACTCGACGTGCGCGATGTTGATGGTGATGCCGCGGGCGGCCTCCTCCGGGGCGCGGTCGATGCGGTCGAACGGCACGAAGGTGCCGGTGCCGCGCTCGGCCAGCACCTTGGTGATGGCGGCGGTCAGCGTGGTCTTGCCGTGGTCGACGTGACCCATCGTGCCGATGTTCAGGTGCGGTTTGGTGCGCACGTATGCCGTCTTGGGCATGGCTGTACCTCGAAGCCTCGTCAGTGGTGCGGGGACCCCAAGGACTTGCCGACCCTCCCCCTGCGGGGTCCGCCGGACGATCCGGAGAGGGTCAGCTTCGGGCGCCGTCGACGGTGGCCAGGACGACGGGGACGGCAGCCTTCGGCGCATCCGCGACCGCGGATGCTGCGAGGAGGAAGGCGTGCCGGAACATGACGTAGATCATGTCCCATGCGTCGGCGCACGTCGAACGGTTTTTCGTGGCCCCGGTGCGCCCAAGGCACGGCGTTCGTACGGCGATCACACATCCGTGTCGGTTACCGTCACTGAATGCTCGATGCCACCACCCGCTCTGGGGGCACCGCCACGGCCTCTCCCCGGGCCGCCGCCACGGAGCTCGTCGTCCTCGCCCCGCCGGGCCTCGCCGCGCGCTGCACGAGAGTGCTGCTGTCGCCGTGGTCCCGTCTGTCCCTGCTCGTCGCCCTGCTCGCGGGGGCGGCCTCGTCCGTGCTGCTCTTCGAGCCGCAGCGGCTGCTGGCGCACGGCTGGCCGCCGCAGCTGGGCGGCGCGGCGGCGGCCGTGGTGTTCGCGGCGGCGTACGGGCTGTGCACGGTGGCGTTCGTGCCGCGGCCGCTGCTGAACCTCGCGGCGGGCGCGCTGTTCGGTTCGCAGCTGGGGCTCGGCACGACCCTGGCGGGCACGGTGCTGGGCGCCGGGATCGCCTTCGGGCTGGGCCGGGTGCTCGGGCAGGACGCGCTGCGGCCGCTGCTGCGGGGGCGGTTGCTGAAGGCGGCGGACGGGCAGTTCAGCCGGCACGGCTTCCGCTCGATGATGGCGGTGCGGCTCTTTCCCGGGGTGCCGTTCTGGGCGGCGAACTACTGCGCCGCCGTCTCCCGTATGGGCTGGGTGCCCTTCCTGCTCGCGACGGCGCTCGGTTCGATCCCGAACACCGCCGCGTACGTGGTCGCCGGCGCGCGTGCCTCGGCGCCGACGTCGCCCGCCTTCCTGATCGCGATGGCCTGCATCGCCGTACCGGCCCTGGGCGGCGCGGTGGTGGCGTGGCGCAAGCGGCATCACCTGCGGGGACGCTGAGCGTCCGGCCGCCGCCCTAGGCGACGGTCTCCAGGATCATCGCGTTGGCCAGTCCGCCCGCCTCGCACATGGTTTGCAGGGCGTAGCGGGCGCCGCGTTCGCGCATGGCGTGGACGAGGGTGGTCGTCAGACGGGTGCCGCTCGCGCCGAGCGGGTGGCCGATGGCGATCGCGCCGCCGTTGACGTTGACCTTGGCGAGGTCGGCGCCGGTCTCCTGCTGCCAGGCCAGGACGACGCTGGCGAACGCCTCGTTGACCTCGAACAGGTCGATGTCGTCGAGGGTGAGGCCGGCCCGGCGCAGCACCTTCTCGGTGGCCGGGATGACGCCGGTGAGCATGAGCAGCGGGTCGGAGCCGGTGACGGCGAAGCTGTGCAGGCGAGCCAGGGGGCGCAGGCCCAGGCGGGCGGCGGTCTCGCCGGAGGTGATCAGCACCGCGGAGGCGCCGTCGTTGATGGGGCTGGCATTGCCCGCGGTGACGTTCCACTCGATCTGCGGGAAGCGCTCCGCGAAGGCGGGGTCGTGGTAGGCGGGCCGGAGGCCGGCCAGGATCTCGGGGGTGCTGTCCGGCCGTACGCACTCGTCGCGGACGAGGCCCTCCAGGGGTGCCGTCTCGGCGTCGAACCGGCCCTTGGCCCAGGCGTCGGCGGCCTTGCGGTGCGAGGAGACGGCGAAGGCGTCCATCTGCGCGCGCGTGATGGACCACTTGGCGGCGATGAGCTCGGCGCTGATGCCCTGCGGGACCAGGCCCTCCGGGTAGCGCTGGGCGACGCCGGGGCCGAAGGGGTCCTTGCCGGGCGGGACGTTGGACCACATCGGCACCCGGCTCATCGACTCGACACCGCAGGCGACGACGAGGTCGTAGGCGCCGGAGATGACGCCCTGCGCGGCGAAGTGGACGGCCTGCTGGGAGGAGCCGCACTGGCGGTCCACCGTGGTCGCCGGGACCGTGTCGGGGAAGCCGGCCGACAGGACGGCGTAGCGGGTGGTGTTCATGGCCTGTTCGCCGACCTGGTCGACGGTGCCGCCGATCACGTCGTCAATCAGGGCGGGGTCGACGCCGGAGCGTTCGACGAGGGTGCGCAGGGTGTGGGCGAGGAGCTCCACGGGGTGGACGTGGGCGAGGGCGCCGTTGGGCTTGCCCTTGCCGACCGGGGTGCGTACGGCTTCGACGATGACTGCGTCGCGCATGGTGCGGGCCTCCAGCACTACTGGCGAGTAGGAAATCCGAACTCACCCTAGCCCTGTGGGTTGGAAAATCAAACCCACTAGGTTGGATTTTCCAACTCTCCCCTAGACTGGCGCCATGGCCGCCACGAAAGACCCGCGCCCCTGTTCCATCGCCGACGCCCTCGCGCTCGTCGGCGAGAAGTACTCCCTGCTCGTCCTGCGGGAGGTGTGCCTGGGCAACGGCCGCTTCGACCAGCTGGTGCGCAACATCGGCGCCCCGCGCGACGTGCTGGCCACCCGGCTGCGCAGGCTGGTGGACGCCGGGATCCTCACCAAGCGGGCCTACAGCGAACGCCCGCAGCGCTTCGAGTACCGGGCCACACCGGCGGGCCTCGAACTGGAGCCGGTGCTGATGACCCTGAAGGAATGGGGCGACCGCCACCTGCGCAAGGGCACGGACCTGCCCATGGTGATCGAGCACACCTGCGGCAACGAACTCGTGCCCGTGGTCACCTGCCGGGCCTGCGGCGCCCCGGTCCACCACGAGGACCTCACCGCCCATCCGCAGACGGAGGGCTGGACGGTGTCGGGGCCGACGGCCGCCTGAGCGGGCCGGCCGCGCCAAACCCCTGTGCGAGGGCTGTCACCGGCGGACGCTAGGCTGCCCTGGACACCCGTGATCACCACGCCCCGGCATGGTGGGCCCGGTGCGTCGACTCCCCTCCCGCGATCGGCACTTGGACCTCCTGCCTTCATGTCTTGGTTTGAATCCCTCGTCCTCGGACTCGTCCAGGGGCTGACCGAGTTCCTCCCCGTCTCCTCCAGCGCGCATCTGCGGCTGACCGCGGCCTTCTCGGGCTGGAAGGACCCCGGGGCGGCCTTCACGGCGATCACCCAGATCGGCACGGAGACGGCCGTGCTGATCTACTTCCGCCGGGACATCGGGCGGATCATCGGCGCCTGGTCGCGCTCGCTGGTCAGCAAGGAGATGCGCAAGGACCACGACGCGCAGACGGGCTGGCTGGTCATCGTCGGCTCGATCCCGATCGGTGTCCTGGGACTGCTGTTCAAGGACCAGATCGAGGGACCCTTCCGCGATCTGCGGATCACCGCCACCATGCTGATCGTCGTCGGCCTCGTCATCGGGGTCGCCGACCGGCTGGCGGCGCGCGACGAGACCGGCGGCCGACACCGTGCGCCCAAGCAGCGCAAGCGACTTGAGGACCTGGGCGTCAAGGACGGTCTGATCTACGGCGTGTGCCAGTCGATGGCGCTGATCCCGGGCGTCTCCCGCTCCGGCGCCACGATCAGCGGCGGCCTGTTCATGGGCTACAAGCGCGAGGCGGCGGCCCGTTACTCCTTCCTGCTCGCGATCCCCGCGGTGCTGGCTTCCGGTCTCTTCGAGGTGAAGGACGCGCTGGAGAGCGACCATGTGGCCTGGGGGCCCACGCTGTTCGCGACGGTGATCGCGTTCGCGTCCGGGTACGCGGTCATCGCGTGGTTCATGAAGTTCATCTCGACCAAGAGCTTCATGCCGTTCGTCTGGTACCGGATCGCGCTCGGCATCGTCATCATCGCGCTCGTGACGGCGGGCGCGCTCAGCCCGCACGCGGCGGAGTCGGCGGGCTGACGCCGGCACCGGGGAAGTCGGCCGCCCAGGGCTCGGGTTCGAGCCGCAGACCGTCGGCGACGTACGCGATCGTGCGGTACCAGCCGGCCAGGACCAGGAACTCGATCGCCTCCGGCTCCCCGAGGTGCCGCCGCAGGGCGTCCCACGTCGCGTCGGTCAGCCGTGCGGTGGCGTGCAGCTCGTCCACGGCGCGCAGCAGGGCCGTCTGGCGCGGTGACCAGGCCGGGTGGTCCGGGGCGCCGACGGCGGTCAGGGCGACCTGCTCCCGGGTGAGGCCGGCCGCCTCGCCGTACACGGCGATGTGGACGCCCCACTCGTAGGCGCAGCCGCAGCGGGCGCAGACGCGGGCGATCACGAGTTCCCGGTCGGCGTCGGACAGGGTGCCGTGGACCAGCAGGCCGGCACCCAACGCCCGCATGCGGGAGGCCAGTTCGGGGTGGCGTTCCAGCACCTTGAAGAGCGTCAGGGGCTCCCGCGTCACGCCGGGCGGCATCCAGCGTCGTAGCGCGCGGGCGGTCTCGGGGGTGTACGGCGGGACGACGCCGTCGATGCGCTGCCGTGTGGTCATGGCCGCCCACTCTTGCGCTTCTGAAATCGAAGCGCAAGAGTGGGGGCACGCGCCAGGGCAGACCCGCCACCGCAGACCGACGGCGCACCCGGCAGCGCATCCCGCGAAAGGAGGACCTCTTGGGACCGACGCCCGCTCCGGGCCGCTCTGTACGCGGCTCCACCACCGGCCGCCCCGTCATGGCCGCGCTCGACCTGCTCGGCCGGCGCTGGACCCTGCGCGTGATCTGGGAACTCCACCGGCACGCCCCCACCGGCTTCCGCGACCTCCAGCGCCACTGCGACGGCATGTCCTCCAGCGTCCTGTCCACCCGTCTGGCCGAGTTGCGCGAGGCGGGCATCGCCGCGCCGGACTCCGACGGCGCCTGGACCCTCACGCCGCTCGGCACCGGCCTGGTCACGGCGATGGGGCCGTTGCTGGAGTGGTCGCGGGTCTGGGCGGACACGCGAGGGGTCACGCCCCCGGAGAACCCGTAGGTTTAAGTCGCCGCCAAGGGGTGAGGCGACGGCAATGCCCCACCCCGTCCCCACGGCCCCCGCCACTCCCTCCGATCCCTCCGCTCCCTCCGCTCAAACCGCCTCTCCCGGCACATCCCCCTCGCCGGCGAAACAGCGCGACGCCT
This sequence comes from Streptomyces sp. 7R007, assembly GCF_054850255.1. Lineage (NCBI taxonomy): Bacteria > Bacillati > Actinomycetota > Actinomycetes > Kitasatosporales > Streptomycetaceae > Streptomyces > Streptomyces sp. 7R007. The sequence goes on from NZ_JBTWMV010000022.1 coordinate 71,936, forward strand.
TCTTCGACAACGCCAAGTACCTGGCAATCGTCCTGGTGGCCGTGGGGCACGCCTGGGAACCGCTGCGGGACGGCAGCCGGGCCGTCACCGCCCTCTACCTGCTCGTCTACGCCTTCCACATGCCGGCGTTCATCGTGATCTCCGGCTACTTCTCCCGGTCCTTCGACGCGAGCCCGGCGAGGATCAGGCGGCTGGTGACCGGCGTCGCGATCCCGTACGTCGTCTTCGAGACCGCGTACACCCTGTTCACCCGGTGGACCGACCAGGTGCCCGACCGCCCCGTCAGTCTGCTGGACCCGCTGTATCTGACGTGGTTCCTGGCGGCGCTGTTCGTCTGGCGGCTGACGACCCCGCTGTGGCAGGCCCTGCGCCGGCCGCTGCCGGTCGCGCTGGGCATCGCCATGCTCGCGACCCTCTCGCCGTCCATCGGCAACGACCTGGACCTCCAGCGCACCCTGCAGTTCCTGCCGTACTTCGTGCTCGGTCTGTGTCTGCGGCCCGAGCACTTCCGGCTGGTGCGCCGGTGGAAGGTGCGCCTGTTCGCCGTGCCGGTGTTCTGCTGCGCGCTCGCCGGGGCGTACTGGGCGGTGCCCCGGGTGAGCGGTGCCTGGCTCTACCACCGCGACAGCGCACCGGAGTTGGGGGCGCCGGCCTGGAGCGGGCCGTTGATGACGGCGGCGCTCTTCGGCTGCTCGCTGGTGCTGGTGGCGTGTTTCCTCTCCTGGGTGCCGGGGCGGCGGATGTGGTGCACGGCGCTGGGCGCGGGCACGCTCTACGGCTATCTGCTGCACGGCTTCCTCGCCCAGGGCGCCAAGTTCCGGGGCTGGTACGACCCCGCGTGGGTGCACGGGCCCGCGGGCGCGGTCGCCGTCACGATCGTCGCCGCGGCCGCGGTGACCGTGCTGTGCACCCGGCCCGTGCGGCGGGTCTTGCGGTGCGTGGTGGAGCCGGAGGCGGCGTGGGCCTTTCGCCGGTTCACCTCCGGCCGTACGTCTTGCGCCAGCGTGCGCGGTGACGTGCGTCGCCCTGTCCCGAGCCGTTGACGTCGAGCAGGGAGAGAAGCGGGGCTCCGCTGTTCCACAGGCCCAGGTGGTCGCGGTGGACGGCGAGGATGCCGTGCTCGACCGCGAACGCGGTGGCCTGGCGGCTGAACCGGGTCGTCGTCACGAAGACCGCCACGTCGGCCCGGAAGTGCACCTTGGAGCCGAGCAGATCGCGCATCTCGCGGGCGGCGACGGTGGCGCTCGGCGCGTAGCGCTTGCACTGCACGACCATGCTGCGCCCGTCCGGCAACCGCCCCACCACGTCGGCGCCGTGGTCCCCCGCGCCGCCCACGCGCCGCACCTCGGCGCACCCGTCCCGACGGCACAGTCCGGCCACGTGGTCCTCGAACCGGGTGCCGGTCATGACGTCCACCTCGGCCAGCGAACGGCGCCCGGCGGCGACGGCGTTCTCCTCCTGCCAGGCCCGGTCCCGGGCGCGCACGGCACGGTCCGTCCGCCACAGCCACCACCCGAGACCGGCGACCGCGGCACCGGCGGACACCGCGACGACGTAGACCCAAATCGCCGACCAGAACGCCCAGATGGCCACGACCCCGGCCAGCAGCAGCCCGCCGGCCCGCACCCCGCGCCGCGCCGTCTTCCGTCGTCTCTTGCGCCGTACGGCCATGCGCACCCCCGTCCGTCCCCCAACGGCAGTGTGAACAGCGTCCGTACGGCCGGAAAGGGCGCATACCGGCCAAGAGCGACGCACCCGACCTCAAACCCCTTCCGGGAAAACCGTGACCCATCACATACGAGTCGAGTAGCCGTCCGGTAGCGCAGTGTCAGTGCTTGCCCCTAGGCTTGTCCGCATGTCCCCCGATTCCGTGACCCCTGGTTCCGTGCGGTCTGCTGCCGAGGTGAACGAGCAGATCCGCGCACTGTGGACGCGCGCGGGCGGCTCCCTGTCGGCTCAGGAGCGCGCGGAGTACGAGCTGTTGGTCGTCGAGTGGGCGACCGCGATACGGGGCGATGTGATCGAGGCGGCATGAGACGCACCGCCTGACCACGCGCCCCCCGACGTCCCGTCCGCCGCAGATCCTCACCCGCCACAGGCCCCGCCGGTCGTCAGATCCTCGGCCGCCTATCGTCCGCCCGCCACCCGCAGCACCGCCCCCGTCGCATAAGAGGCCTCCGTCGACAGCAGCCAGGCGATGGCCGCGGCGATCTCGTCGGCGCGGCCGGGGCGCCGGAGCGGAATCGTGGCCGCCATGCGCCGGGCGCGGTCGGGGTCGCCCATCGCCGCGTGCATCTCGGTGTCGATCGCGCCGGGCGCCACCGCGTTGACGCGGACGCCGTCCGGCCCGAGCTCCTTGGCCAGGCCGACGGTCAGCGCGTCGACGGCGGCCTTGGTCGCCGCGTAGTGGACGTACTCGCCCGGACTGCCCAGAGTGGCGGCGCCCGAGGACACGTTCACGATCACCCCGCTCCCCCGTGCCGTCATCAGCCGCGCCGCGCGGCGTGAACAGAGCAGGACACCCAGCAGGTTGACGTCGACGACCCGCCGCAGGTCGGCGGTGTCCGTGTCGGCGAGGCGGCCCAGCGGCCCGGTCACACCCGCGTTGTTCACCAGCCCGGTCACCGGACCCAGTGCACGTTCGGCGGTCTCGAAGAGCCGCTCGACGTCGGCCTCGACGGCCGTGTCGACCCGTACGGCGACCGCCCGCCCGCCGGCCTTCCGCACCCCGTCCGCCACCTCGCCGGCGGCGCCGGCGTCGCGCACATAGCCGACCACGACGTCGTGCCCGTCCGCCGCGAGCCGCAGGCAGGTCGCGGCGCCGATCCCCCGGCTGCCGCCGGTGACCACGGTGACGGGACGGGTCATGGTTGCCTCCTCGCGTTCACGGGCATCAGGCAGGGCCGGATGATCGATCATCGATCACGTTACTCCCCATGGCAACCCTCCGAAAGGGTGTACGAAGCGCTCGACGCACCGGCGTCCACGCTTCACCGACCGCGCCGCCGGCTCGTGCCCGCACGGCCCTTGGCCCGCCCCGCCCCATGCCCAACACTGAGCCGATGACGCAGCGTGTGGAGCTCGCGACCGTACTGGACCGGCTGGCCGTGGACGAGGTGGTCACCGCGTACGCGGTGGCGGTGGACGACGGGGACTGGGAGGCGTACCGGGAACTGTTCACGCCGGACGGGCGGGCGGACTACCGGTCGGCCGGGGGGATCGAGGGGGACGCGGGGAAGGTCGCGCAGTGGCTCGCGGAGAGCATGCGGCTGTTCCCGATGCGGCAGCATCTCATCGTCAACCGGCGGCTGCGGTTCGGGACGCTGGAGCAGGACACCGGTGACACCTGCCGGGTGCAGGCCGACTACGTCAACCCGATGCGGTTCGCCGCGGACGGCGCCGGGTCCGCCGCTCCCGACTTCGTGTGCGGCGGACGCTACGCCTTCGCGCTGCGCCGTACCGGGGACGGCTGGCGGCTGACCGAGGTGGTCGTACGGGAGAAGTGGCGGCGACTGCCGGAACGGGCCCGGGACTGAGGTCCTCTGTTCCGGATCACCGAAAGGACGCACACTGGAGCCACCGCTGGGTAGAAGGGGTGCCATATGAAGACCCTCGGTCACTGGCTCGCCTCTCCCTGGCGTCGGTCGGCGCTCGCCGCGCTGGCCGGCGCCCTTCCCGTGTTCGCGTTCCCGGCGCCCTCGCTGTGGTGGTTCGCCTACGTCGCCCTCGTCCCCTGGATCCTGCTCGTGCGCTCGGCGCCGACCGGCAAACGGGCGGCGTACGACGGCTGGTGCGGCGGCTGGGGGTACATGGTCGCCGTCCACCACTGGCTGCTGCCGAGCCTCAACGTGTTCATCTTCGTCATCGCCGCGCTGCTCGGGGCGCTGTGGGCGCCCTGGGGCTGGCTGGTGCGCCGGTTCCTGGGCGGGGTGCCCGGGCCCGGGCGGGGCCTGGCCGCCCTCCTCGTGCTGCCGTCGGGCTGGCTGATGGTCGAACTCGTCCGCTCCTGGCAGGGGCTGGGCGGCCCGTGGGGCATGCTCGGCTCCAGCCAGTGGCAGGTGGAACCGGCGCTGCGGCTGGCCTCGGTCGGCGGCGTGTGGCTGCTCAGCTTCCTGGTGGTGGCCGTCAACGTCGCCGTCGCCGTGCTCGCCTCGGTGCGCGAGGCCCGGGTGCCCGCGGTCGCCGGGCTCGTCGCGACCGCCGCCGCGACCTCCGCGGCCTGGGTGTGGTCACCGCGCCCCGACACCGACGGCCGGGTGCGGATCGCCGTCGTCCAGCCCGGCGTCGTCGACGGCGCCGACCAGCGCTTCGACCGCGAGGAAGAGCTCACCCGCCAGCTGATCGGGCAGCATCCCGACCTGATCGTCTGGGGTGAGAGCAGCGTCGGCTACGACCTCGGGGACCGGCCCGACCTCGCCCGGCGCATCGCCGCGCTCTCCCGCGCCACGGGCGCCGACATCCTCGTCAACGTCGACGCCCGGCGCTCCGACAAGCCCGGCATCTACAAGAGTTCGGTGCTCGTCGGTCCGGACGGGCTGACCGGCGACCGGTACGACAAGATGCGGCTCGTGCCCTTCGGCGAGTACATACCGGCCCGCTCCCTGCTCGGCTGGGCCACCTCGGTGGGCAAGGCGGCGGGTGAGGACCGGCGGCGCGGCAGCGAGCAGGTCGTCATGAACGTCGGCCACGGGCTGCGCGTCGGTCCGATGGTCTGCTTCGAGTCGGCGTTCCCCGACATGAGCCGCCATCTCGCCCAGGACGGCGCCGACGTGCTCGTGGCCCAGTCCTCGACCTCGTCGTTCCAGCGGAGCTGGGCACCCGAGCAGCACGCCTCGCTGGCCGCCCTGCGCGCCGCCGAGACGGGCCGCCCGATGGTGCACGCGACCCTGACCGGCGTCTCCGCCGTCTACGGGCCGGGCGGGCAGCGCGTCGGCACCTGGCTCGGCACCGAGGACAGCACCACGCGGGTGTACGACGTCCCGCTCGCCCACGGCATCACCCCGTACGTCCGCTACGGCGACTGGCCGGTGCACGGGGCCATCCTGGTGCTGGCCCTCTGGTGCGCGGCGGAGGGGCTGCGCGCGGTGCGGCTCAGGCGGCCCGCTCCCGAACCGCACGTACCACCCGCTCGCACAGTTCGTGAGTCGCCAGTGCGTCCCGGGCGCTGAGCACCTTGCCCGCGCGCACCGCGTCCAGGAAGGCGAACACCGCCTGCTCGATGCCGCGCTGGCGCGCGACCGGCACCCAGTCGCCGCGCCGGCGCACCGTCGGCTGGCCCTTGTGGTCGATCACCTCGGCGAGGTTGAGCACCTGGCGCTTGGTGTCCTGCCCGGACACCTCCAGGATCTCCTCGGCCGAGCCGCTGAGCCGGTTCATCACGCCGAGGGCGGTGAAGCCGTCCCCGGCCAGCTGCAGGACGACGTGGTGCAGCAGCCCGTTCTCCACGCGGGCCCGCACGGTGACGTCGTCGACCGGGCCGGGCGCCAGGAAGCGCAGGGTGTCGACGACGTGGATGAAGTCGTCCAGGATCATCGTGCGCGGCTCCTCGGGGAGCCCGATCCGGTTCTTCTGCATGAGGATCAGCTCGCGCGGGTGGTCGGCGCACTGCGCGTAGCCGGGCGCGAAACGGCGGTTGAAGCCGACGGCGAGGCAGACGCCGCGCTCTTCGGCGAGCGTCACCAGCCTTTCGGAGTCGGCGAGTTCGTAGGCGAGCGGCTTGTCGACGTACGTCGGTACGCCCGCCGTCAGCAGCCGGGTCACGATCTCGGGGTGGACGGCGGTGGGCGCGTGCACGAAGGCGGCGTCGAGGCCCTGGGCGAGGAGGGCGTCGAGGTCGCGGTGGCGCTGCGCCTCGGGCAGGTGGAGGCCGTCGGCGACGCGGGTGAGCGTCGCGGGCGTGCGGGTGTGCAGGTGCAGGTCGACGTCGGGCAGGGCGCCGAGCACGGGGAGGTATGCCTTCTGCGCGATGTCGCCGAGACCGATACAGCCGACCTTCACGGGGGATCCCTCTCACGTGTGCCCGCACCTGCTTCGACGGGCAGCATACGGGGGGCGGTTCGGGCGCGGAAACCGCTGGTGGCGGAGGGCGGCTTGGGCAAGGATGCGGGCATGACGACCGAACGCCGTGAGCCCGCGACCGACGCCGACGAACGCACGATGCTGGAAGGGTGGCTGGAGTACCACCGGCAGACGCTGGCCTGGAAGTGCGAGGGCCTGACCGACGCGCAGCTGAGGACCGCCTCCGCGGAGCCGTCCACGCTGTCCCTGATGGGGCTGGTGCGGCATATGGCGGAGGTCGAGCGGTCCTGGTTCCGCCGGGTCCTCGCGGACGAGTCCGACGACGTCGCCGGGCCGATCTACCACAGCGCCGACGACCCGGACGGCGAGTTCCACCTCACCGAGGCGGACACCTGGGCGGAGGCCCACGCGACCTGGCAGGCCGAGATCGACACCGCCCGCCGCCACGCGGCCGGCTTCAGCCTGGACGACACCTCCAAGGGCCGCCACCGCCGCACCGGCGAGCGGTTCAACCTCCGCTGGATCTACACCCACATGATCGAGGAGTACGCCCGTCACAACGGCCACGCCGACCTGCTCCGCGAACGCATCGACGGGGCCACGGGCGACTGAACCGGCTGGTCAGCCGCACCCCTGCGGGGACCGGCTCCGCCGTCAGCCGCGACCTCCGCGCTCCCTCCATACGGGGCCGGAGATCACCCGTGTGGGGCATCCTGCGCTTGTCCGCTGTTCTCCGGGGGCCCGAGACGCCATTGTTGCGCGGGTGCATCGAACGACGACCACCGCAACGCTCCTGGTCACCGTGGCTGTCTCGGCCCTCTCCGGCTGTGTGACGGTCCAGCGCCCGCCGGCGTCCGGGCCACCGCCCACCGCGGCTCCGTCCCTGCCCTCGGCGGCCCGTCCGGACGGCGAGGCGGAGCCGCAGATCGTGCAGGCGCCGGCGCGCGAGGCGCTGAAGATGATCGAGTCGACGCGGCGGGCGGAGCCGGGCGAGCCGCGGCGGGCGCGTCCCACGGCGGCCGCTCCGGCCCCGGCCCGGCAGCCCGCGAACCCCCGCCCGCACCCCCACCATCCGCACCCGCGGGCAGCGCACCCGGAACCCCGTCACCACCCGCAGCGACCGCCGCACGTCGACGTCCCGCCCGTCCCCACGAACGCGGCGGACGTGTGCACCCTGGGCCGCGCGTACGGCGGCTGGCGCGGGGACAGCCCGGAGTCGGTGATCTGCAAGCAGACGTACGGGCGTTGACGCCGCGCGGCGCCCGGTCAGGGCCGTTGGCGCGGTGGTCCCCAGCCCCCGTTCTCCGAGCCGCCCTCCTCCGCCAGCCGCAGCTCCAGTCTGCCGATGGCCGCCCGCACCCCGTCGCCGTAGCTGTCGTGCCCGAGGGCCTGGGCCGCCCGCCGGGCCCGGCGCAGATGCGTGCGCGCGGCCCCGCTGCGGCCGAGCTTCACGTAGTCGGCCGCCAGATTCAGATGCAGCGAGGGATACAGGGCCCGTACCGCGAGGGCCCCCTCGTGCTCGGCGAGCCGTTCGTCGGTGAGTTCCTCAGCGGCCGTCAACGCACGCAGGTCCCAGGCGAGTTCGTCGGCGGGGTCGTCCTGCGCGTCGGCCATGTAGTGCGCCAGCGTGCACCGGTGCAGCGCGTCCCCGTGCTCGCCGATCTCGGCCCACAGCCGCAGGAACCGGTGCCGGGCCTCCTCACGGTCACCCGCGTGGTGCAGCATGACGACCTGCCCGATCCGCGTCATCACGGCATCCGGCGCCGCCTGCTCCTGTCGCTCCGTCACCGCGTCCTCCACGCACTCGTCGGCCCCCGTGGCGACCGTAACCGCAGCCACCGCCTTTCCCCCTCAGGCGGCACCGGACCGACCCCGCGCGGAACCGGCCCGGCGGCACCCCGCGGTCAGCCGAGGTTCGGGATCGTCCAGTCGACCGGCTCGTGTCCCTGGGCGGCGATCGCCGCGTTGATCTGCGTGAACGGACGGGAGCCGAAGAACTTCTTCGCCGACAGCGGCGAGGGGTGCGCGCCCTTGACGACGATGTGCCGGCTGTCGTCGATGAGCGGGAGCTTCTTCTGCGCGTAGTTGCCCCACAGGACGAAGACCGCCGGGTCCGGGCGGTCGGCGACCGCGCGGATGACCGCGTCGGTGAACTTCTCCCAGCCCCGGCCCTTGTGCGAGTTCGCCTCCCCGGCGCGGACCGTGAGCACCGCGTTGAGCAGCAGCACGCCCTGCCGGGCCCACGGCATCAGGTAGCCGTTGTCCGGGACGGGCGTGCCCAGCTCCTCGTGCATCTCCTTGTAGATGTTGCGCAGCGACGGGGGGATGCGCACCCCGGGGCGGACCGAGAAGCACAGGCCGTGCCCCTGGCCCTCGCCGTGGTACGGGTCCTGCCCGAGGATCAGGACCTTGACCCGCTCGTACGGCGTGGCGTCCAGCGCGGCGAAGACCTCCTCGCGGGGCGGGTAGACGGGACCCCTCGCCCGCTCCTCCTCGACGAACTCCGTCAGCTCCTTGAAGTAGGGCTGCTGCAGTTCGTCACCCAGAACCCCGCGCCAGGACTCGGGCAGCATGGCGATGTCGGTCACGTCAACGTCCTTACGGTGTCGCTCAAAACGGCGTGCGGTCGGTTGCAGGTCTCAGAACCTACAGGCGGCCACTGACAATCGGCCCGGGGACCGCACAACCGGCGACCTACCAGCTGGTCTTGCGGTACAGCGTCCACATCATCATGATCGTCGACGGGTCCAGCGCCTGCTCCGCGCCGGAGATGTCGTCGCTCGCGGCCACGTACTGCCGGCCCTGCCACAGCGGCAGCAGCCGCGCGTCGTTCACGAGGATCCGCTGGGCCTGCTCGAACTCCTTGACCACGTTGGCGCGGTCGCTCTCGCGGCGCGACTGGGGCAGCAGCTGCCCGGTGATCTCCGGCGCCGGGTAGGGCGTGCCGAGGGCGTTCTGGTCGCCGACGAAGGGCGCGACGAAGTTGTCGGGATCCGGGAAGTCGGGGAACCAGCCGCGCCCGAACACCGGGTACTCGCCGTTCTGGTAGCCGGTGACGTACGTCTTCCAGGGCCGGCTCTTGAGGGTGACGCTGAACAGTCCGGAGCCGTCGAGCTGCCGTTTGAGCTCCTCGAACTCCAGGCGCGTGGCGGAGCCGTAGCGGTCGCTGGTGTACCAGAGGGTGAGCGGGACGCGCTGCTTGATGCCCGCGTCGGCGAGGATCTTGCGGGCCTTGGCGGTGCTGGGGTTGCCGTAGTCGTCGAAGAAGTCCGTGGTGTGCCCGGTCAGGCCCTTGGGGACCATGGAGTACAGCGGTTCGACGGTGTCCTTGTAGACCTTGTGCGCGAGGGCGGCGCGGTCGACGACCTGGGCGATGGCCTTGCGGACGGCGAGGTTTCCGGCCCACTTGTCCTTCGGGTTGAACACCAGGTAGTTGATCTCGGTGCCGGCGCCGTCGATGAGCTGGAGCTGCCCGTCGTTGTCGTGTCGTTGCAGCGTGACGATGTCGTCGGCGTTCAGGCCGCGGAAGGCGACGTCGAGCTTGCTCGACCTCAGCGCCGCGACCATCGTCGCCGAGTCCTGGAAGTAGCGGATGGTCACCGCGTCGTTCTTGCGGTCGGCGTAGCCCTTGTAGTTGTCGTTCTTGACGAGTTCGGCCTTCTTGCCGTCCTCGTAGGAGCGCAGGGTGTACGGGCCGGAGCCGTAGACCTTGCCGTCCTTGCGCAGGGCGTCGGCCGGGTACTCCTCGGGGTCGACGATCGACATGGCGGGCGTGGCGAGCACGAACGGGAAGGTGGCGTCCGGCTTGTTGAGGTGGAACACGACCTGTCTGTCACCGATCGCCTGGACCCGGTCGAGGCTGCCGAGCAGGCCCTCGGGGCCGCCGTTGACCTTGATGGTCCGGATCCGGTCGATCGAGTACTTGACCGCGTGGGCGTCGAGGGGGTGGCCGTCGGAGAATTTCAGTCCCTCGCGCAGCTCGCAGCTGTAGGTGGTGTTGGAGCCGTCGGTGAAGCGGCACTTGGAGGCGGCGTCGGGCTGCGGGGTGGTCGCGCCGTTGGGGTAGCTGAGGAGCGTCTGGTAAATGTTGCGGAACAGTTCCCAGGAACTGTCCCAGGACGCGGCCGGGTCCAGGGTGCTCGGGGCGCTCGTCGTCCCGACGACGATGGGCCCCTTGTCGTCGGAGGAGTCCGCCGACAGCACTCCGCAGCCGGCCACCAGGGACGATAGGGAGGCGATGGCCGCCACCTGACGCAGGCGTCGCTTCCGGTTGAACACGCGCTCGCTCCTCGATCTGCCGTACCAAGGGTCGGCAGACCATACCGCAGCCCCCGGCCGGCTGAACCTCCTTCGCAGCGGGGCACTTGATCAGCGCTTTTATGACGACGTTGTCAAAGATCTGTGATCTTCCTGTACGCCGACGCGGGCGCCGGTCGGGTGGACCGGCGCCCGCGTGGTGGGCCGATAAGGGGGGAGGTCCGGCGGTCAGCCGACGCCCGCGTTGAGGAAGATGCCGCCGTCGACGACCAGCGTCTGGCCGGTGACCCAGGCGGACTGCTCGGAGGTGAGGAACGCGGCCGCGCCGCCGATGTCGGACGGCACGCCGAGCCGGCCGAGCGGGTAGGAGGCGGCGGCCTCCGCCTCGCGGCCCTCGTACAGGGCCGCCGCGAACTTGGTCTTCACCACCGCCGGGGCGATCGCGTTGACCCGCACCTTGGGCGCGAACTCGTGCGCGAGCTGCTGGGTGAGGTTGATCAGCGCGGCCTTGCTGACACCGTAGGCGGCGATGAACGGCGAGGGCGCGATGCCCGCCACGGAGGCGATGTTGACGATGGCGCCGCCGTTGTCCTTCTGCCAGGCGTGCCAGGTCTTCTGGGCGAAGCCGAGCGCGGAGATCACGTTGGTCTCGAAGACCTTGCGGGCCACGTTCAGGTCGAGGTCGGCGATCGGGCCGAACACCGGGTTGGTTCCGGCGTTGTTGACCAGGTAGTCGAGGCGGCCGAAGGCCTCCATGGTGCGCTCGACGGCCTCGGTCTGGTGGTCGAGGTCGTGCGCCTTGCCGGCGACGCCGATGACCCGGTCGGAACCGAGCTTCTCGACGGCCTCCTTCAGGGCGTCCTCGTTGCGTCCGGTGATGCAGACGCGGTCGCCGCGGGCGACGAGCGCCTCGGCGACGCCGTAGCCGATGCCGCGGCTGGCGCCCGTGACGAGGGCGACCTTGCCGGAGAGTTCAGTCATGTCCGTGATCCTTAGTCGAGCGGTCCGCCGGCGACGTACAGCACCTGGCCGGAGACGAAGCCGGCCGCCTCGCCGGTGAAGAAGGCGATGGCGTTGGCGATGTCGTCCGGCTCGCCGACCCGGGCGACGGGGATCTGGGTGGCGGCGGCGGCCTTGAAGTCCTCGAAGCCCATGCCGACGCGCTCGGCGGTGGCCTTGGTCATCTCGGTGGCGATGAAGCCGGGGGCGACGGCGTTGGCGGTGACGCCGAACTTGCCGAGCTCCTTGGCGAGGGTCTTGGTGAAGCCCTGCAGACCGGCCTTGGCGGCGGAGTAGTTGACCTGGCCGCGGTTGCCGAGGGCGGAGGAGGAGGACAGGTTGACGATGCGGCCGAAGCCGGCGTCGACCATGTGCTTCTGGCAGGCCCGGGACATCAGGAAGGCGCCGCGCAGGTGGACGTTCATGACGGTGTCCCAGTCGGAGACGCTCATCTTGAACAGCAGGTTGTCGCGCAGCACGCCGGCGTTGTTGACGAGGATCGTCGGCGCGCCGAGCTCGTCGGCGATGCGCGCGACGGCGGCCTCGACCTGCGCCTCGTCGGAGACGTCGCAGCCGACCGCGATGGCCTTCCCGCCCGCCGCGGTGATCTTCTCGACGGTGTCCTTGCAGGCGGCCTCGTCCAGGTCGATCACGGCGACCGCGCGGCCTTCGGCGGCCAGGCGGACGGCGGTGGCGGCGCCGATGCCGCGCGCCCCGCCGGTGACCACGGCTACCCGCTGCTCAGTGGTGGACATTGCTGCTTCTCCTCGCCCTTGAGAGAACCCGCGGCCCGGTGAGCGACCGCTTAGTACCTTCGTCGCACGTGACGCTAGAAGCCATGGCACCCGGTGTCAACGTCACACGGCCCCGGTGTGATCCATTACCTCACCAGCAGGTCGAGCAACCGCTCCGTCTCGGCCGCCGGATCGGCGGTGAGCCCAGTGTGCACCGGTCCAGGCTGGACGACGGTGGAGCGCGGCGCGACGAGCCAGCGGAAGCGCCGTCCGGCGTCGTCACCGGCGGCCTGCCCGGCGCCCTCTCCCCCGCCGCAGACGCGCTCGACGGCGCCGAGCGCCGCCCGGATACCGGCCACGTCGGCCCGCGGGTCGAGGGCGAGCAGCCGCGCCTCGTCGAGGTGGGTGCGGGCGCCGACGTATCGCTGGGCGCGGCAGTACAGCAGCACCCCGGCGTTGATGCACTCGCCGCGTTCGACGCGGGGCACGACCCGCAGCAGGGCGTACTCGAAGACGTCCCGCTCGTTCGCCTCGCCGCCCCGGATGATGTGCCGCTCCACCACGGCACCGGCCATGTGGATGTGGCGCTCGCTCATGTGCCCTCCTCGATGCCGGTCACGCGCGTGTGGATGTCGGCGGCGCGGGCGAGCAGCACGCGCGCGTAGGCGTGCCGGAGTTCGTCCGGTGCGCCGAAGCCGGGTTCACCGGCCAGCCAGGCGTCCGGGACCTCGGCGGTGACCTCGGCCAGCAGGTCCTCGGTGACGCGGGGGGCCAGGTCGGCGGCGGCGCCCGCGAGGTCGGGGGCGAAGCGGGCCAGGGCGTGGTCGGAGGCGTCGTAGGGGCGGGCGGCGGAGGTCTCGGCGCCGGGCCAGTTGTGGTGCCAGATCATGGTGGCGCCGTGGTCGATGAGCCACAGCTCGCCCCGGCGCACCAGCAGGTTGGGGTTGCGCCAGGAGCGGTCGACGTTGCCCACGAGCGCGTCGAACCAGACGATCCGCCCGGCCTCCTCGGGGCCGACCGTGAAGGCGAGCGGGTCGAAGCCGAGGGCTCCGGAGAGGAAGTCCATGCCGAGGTTGGTGCCGCCGCTGGAGCGCAGCAGCTCCTGCACCTGCTGGTCCGGCTCGCCCAGGCCCAGGACCGGGTCGAGGTCGACGGCGACCAGGCGCGGCACCCGGAAGCCGAGCCGGCGGGCGAGTTCGCCGCAGACGACCTCCGCGACCAGCGTCTTGCGGCCCTGGCCGGCGCCGGTGAACTTCATGACGTAGGTCCCGAAGTCGTCCGCCTCGACGAGCCCCGGCAGCGAGCCGCCCTCACGCAGGGGCGTGATGTAGCGGGTCGCGATGACTTCCTTGAGCATCGCCCCAGGTTACTGGCCGACAGCGAAGCGACAGCCCGGGCCCGCGTCTGAACAACGCCCACCCGCGCGCCGTACCCCTGGGCAGATCCACGACGCCTGCATGGAAGGGAACGTCAGCATGACCAGCGAATCGATTCCGCCCGCCACGGCAGCCCGCCGTACCGTCATGGCGGCGATGGGGGCGGCGGGGCTCGCCGTGGCGCTGACCGCCTGCGGGTCGGACGACGACTCCGCGGACTCCTCGGGTTCGTCGAACACGCAGGCCGGCGCGGACGCGAGCGGAGGCGGCTCCAGTGCGAGCGGCGACGCCTCGGCCGCCGCCGGCGGCGGCACGGTGGTGGCGAAGACGTCCGACATCCCGGAGGGCGGCGGCAAGATCTTCAACGACTCCGGTGTGGTCGTCACCCAGCCCACGGCGGGGACGTTCAAGGCGTTCTCCTACAAGTGCACGCACGTGGGCTGCCCGGTGACGAAGGTGGAGAACGGCGTGATCATCTGCCCTTGTCACGGCAGTCAGTTCTCGATCGAGGACGGCAGCGTGAAGCATGTCCCGGCGACCAAGCCGCTGCCCGCCGTGAAGATTACCGTGTCCGGGGACGAGATCACCCTGGCCTGAGCTCACCCGCGTGTCGCCCGGGGCGGCCGTTTGAGGCAGCCGAGCACCTCGTCCGTGGTCGCGACCGTGGCGACCAGCGCGAGGGTGTGGCGGATCATCGCCGGGGTGTAGTCGGAGGGCACCCCCGCGATGGCGTCGGACGGCACCACGACGGTGTAGCCGAGGTTGACCGCGTCGAAGACGGCGTTGGGGATCGCCACGTTGGCCGAGACACCCGTCACGACCAGCGTGCGGCAGCCCACGTTCCGCAACAGGGCGTCGACTTCGGTGCCCTGGACCGGGGACAGGCCGTGCAGCCGCCGTACGACGAAGTCCTCCTCGGCGACCTCGATGGGGGCGGCCACGCGGACCGCCGTGGTGCCGGACAGCTGCTGGACGGGCAGTCGTTCGGCGGCGCGGAAGAGGCGGGCGTTGCGGCTCGCGCCCCGGCCGTCGGGGCGGCGTTCGGCGAGGGCGTGGACGACCTGGACACCGCACGCGTGGGCCGCGGCGACCAGCCGGGCGACGTTGGCGAGCGCCCCCGACGCGCGGGCCGCGCGGGCCAGTTCGGGCAGGGCGCTGTCCGGGCCGACGACGCCCTGCTGGCACTCGACGGTCAGCAGCACGGTGCCGGCCGGATCGAGGAGTTCGCTGAGCTGTTCGTACGACGGCACGGTTCCCCCCTCGTGGCCGACGGCTGGAGCCGCGAGGCTAACGGCCATTGCGCGCGGACGGAAGACACCCCATGCTTTTCTGACGTGATGTCAGAGGATCATCGAACCTCTGGCGCTTCGTGAGAGAAGAGGGGGACGCATGACCGTCACTCAGCGCCGCGGCCGCAAGATCATGATGACGCCCGGCGAGCTGGACGAGTTCCTCGCCGGTCAGCGCACCTGCCGGGTGGCGACCGTGTCGGCGGGCGGGGCCCCGCACGTCAGCGCGCTGTGGTTCGCGTGGGACGGCACCTCCGTCTGGCTGTACTCGGTGGTGCGCAGCAAGCGGTGGACCGACTTGCGGCGGGACCCGCGGGTCGCGATCGTGGTCGACTCCGGCGAGGAGTACGACGAGCTGCGCGGCGTCGAGCTGTCCGGGACCGTCGAGTTCGTGGGCGAGTTCCCGCGCACCGGTGAGCTGTGCGCCGAACTGGACGTGCCGGAGACGCTGTTCGCCCGCAAGAACTTCGGGCTGGAGGAGATGCCGCACGACGGCCGGCACGCCTGGATCAAGCTGACGCCGGAGAAGATCGTGTCCTGGGACTTCCGCAAACTGGGCGGCGTGTAGGCGGGTCGGGTCAGCCCAGCTTCCTGCCCGCCTCCTGCAGCGCCTCCACCGCCGCCCGGATCGACGGGCGGCGGTCGGCGTCCGCGCGCCAGACGGCGTACACGTAGCGGTGGACGCGGTGGCGCACGGGGACCGCCCGGACGCCGGCCGGCATCGGGTCGCGGCCCAGGCGCGGCGCCACACAGACGCCCAACCCGGCGGCGACCAGGGCGAGTTGGGTGTGGTGTTCCTCGGCGCGGTGGGCGATGCGGGGCTCGATGCCCTTGGTGCGCAGGGTGTACAGCAGCCACTCGTGGCAGAACTCGCCCTCGGGCCAGACCACCCACTCGTCCTCGGTGAAGTCGTCCAGGTCGACCTCGTCCCGGCCGGCGAGCGGATGCCCCGCCGGCATGGCGACCTCCACGGGGTCGTCGAGGATCGGCGCCTTGACGAGCCCCTCCGGCATGGGCAGCGGCTTGTTGTACCAGTCCAGTACGACCGCGAGGTCGGCGTCGCCCCGGACCACCGCGTCCACCCCGTTCTCGGGCTCCAGCTCCCGCGAGCGCACCCGCAGCGCCGGATGACCGTCGCGCAGGGCGGCGAGCGCGGCCGGGAAGAGCCCCCGCAGGGCGGTGGGGAAGGCGACCAGCCGCAGTTCGCCGACCACCTGGCCGCGCTGTGCCTCCAGATCGGACTGGGCGAGCGCGACCTGCGACAGGATGCGCGCCGCGTGCTCGGCGAGCAGTCGTCCCGCGTCGGTGAGCCGCACGCCCCGGCCGTTCTTGGCGAGGAGCTGCTGGCCGGCCTCCCGCTCCAGCTTGGCCAGTTGCTGCGAGACGGCCGACGTCGTGATGTGCAGCCCCTCGGCGGCACCGCTGACCGAGCCGTGGCGGGCGAGGGCGTCGAGGGTGCGCAGGCGCTCCAGGTTCAACATGTAAGCGATGCTACGAGATATCTGGGGCGAATTCTCGATTGTGCTACGAGATCATGTGCATCAGGGTTACGGACATGACCACCGCCGCACCCGCCGCCACCGCCTCCCGCCGCCCCGCCCTCGACTGGCGTCTGCGCTTCGGCGCCCTCTCGCTGGTCTGGGGCTTCAGCTTCCTCCTCATCAAGGTCGGCACCCGGGGCTACGCCCCCTTCCAGGTCACCCTCGGCAGGCTCGTGTTCGGCACGGCGGTGCTCGCGGCCGCGATGGCGGTGCGGCGGGAGCGGCTGCCGCGGGGGACGCGGACGTGGGGGCATCTGGCGGTCGCCGCGCTGCTGCTGAACGCCCTGCCGTTCTCCCTCTTCGCCTGTGCGGAGCTGACCATCCCCTCCACGCTGGCCGGCATCTGCAACGCGACCTCGCCGCTGTGGGGCATGGCCCTGTCGCTGGTCGCCCTCTCCGAGGACCGGCCCACCCGGATCCGGGTCGCCGGCCTCGGCCTCGGTTTCCTCGGCGTGCTGACGGTGCTCGGGGCGTGGCAGGGCTTCCACGGCCTGGCCGCCACGGGGACGGCGATGGCCCTGCTGGCCTCGCTCTGCTACCCGGTGGGGTGGATCTACGTCCGCCGCACCCTGGCCGGGTCCGGGCACTCGCATCTCTCGCTGACCTGGGCGCAGTTGCTGCTGGCGACCGCGCAACTGGCCGTCGTCACCCCGCTGTTCACCTCCGTGCCGGGCCACTTTCCCCTCCTCCCCCTCCTCGCCGTCGCGCTGCTCGGCGCCCTGGGGACGGGATTCGCGGTGCTCATCCAGTACGGGCTCGTGGCCGAAGTCGGGCCCACCATGGCGCAGATGGTCACCTACTTCATTCCCGTCATCGCCACGGCGGCGGGGGTGGCGGTTCTCGGGGAGTCGCTGAGCTGGTCCACGCCGGCCGGTGCGGTGGTCGTCCTGGCGGGGGCGGCGCTCACGCAGACGCGGGGACGGAAGAAGCCCGCGGACAACGCAGTCGAGGAGGACGCGCGGGTGCCGGTGGCCGCCCTAGACGTGAACGCGGGCCGGTGACGGACCCAGGGCCGTGGCCACCGCGTCCGCCAGCGGCGCCGCCTCGTCCGGCCGCAGGGTCGCCGTCGTGATCCGGATGCCGGGCGGCGCGCTCATCCTGAAGCGCGCTCCGGGGGCCACCGCCCAGCCGGCGTGCAGGAGGCGGGCGACCGCGCCCGTCTCGTCCGGGACCGGGATCCAGACGTTCAGACCGCTGCGGCCGTGGGCCGCGACGCCCCGTTCGGCGAGGGCACCGATCAGGAGGTCGCGGCGGGTCCGGTAGGCCGCCGCCACCGCCCGCGCGTCGTGCGCGCCGCCCGTCCACAGGTGGACCACCGCCCGCTGCAGGAGGCGGCTCACCCAACCCGGGCCGAGGCGGTGGCGGCCGGCCACCCGGTCGACGGTGACGGGGTCGCCGGTGAGGGTGGCCAGGCGCAGGTCGGGGCCGTAGGCCTTGGCCACCGAGCGGACGAAGGCCCAGTGGCGGCTGGTGCCGGCGAGGGGGTGCACGGGGAGGTCGACGATGCCGTGACCGTGGTCGTCCTCGATCAGCAGGACGTCGGGGTGGTCGGCGAGGACGGCACGCAGGTCCCGGGCGCGGGTCTCGCTCACGGCCGCGCCGGTCGGGTTCTGGGCGCGGTCGGTGACGATCAGGGCCCGCGCTCCGGCGGCGAGGGCCTGTCGCACGTCCCCGGGCCGCGGGCCGTCGTCGTCGACGCCGACCGCGGCCGTGCGCAGGCCGAGCGCCGGGACCAGGTCCAGCAGGCTCCCCCAGCCCGGATCCTCCACCGCCACGGTGTCGCCGGGCTTGAGGTGCGCCGCGAGCACCCGCTCGATGGCGTCCAGCGAGCCGGAGGCGACCGTCAGCGGGCCCTCCGGGACCCCGTCGGCGTCGAGGCGGGCCCGCGCGATCCGGGACAGCTCCGGCTCGACCGGCGCGTCCCCGTACAGCACGGGCTCCCGGTCGCCCCGTTCGCCGGCCGCCGCGAAGGCCTCCGCCAGGGACGGCAGCAGCGCCGGGTCCGGGTTGCCGTTCGCCACGTCGCGCACCCCTTCGGGCACGTCCGTCCTGATGTACTCGCGCCCCGTGGTGGCCGGCTTGGAGCGCACCCGGCTGCCCCGGCGCCCGGCGGTCTCGATCACACCGCGCTCCCGCAACGTGCGGTACGCGGCCGCGACGGTGTTCGGGTTGACCCCGAGGTCCGCCGCCAACTCCCGCATGGGCGGCAGCAGTTGCCCCGGCTCCAGCTCCCCGGAGCCCACCCCGCGCTCGACGCTGGCCGCGATCTCGGCTGCGCGACGCCCTTCGATCCGATATCCTCCTAGCACAAAGCAGATTATGCACTAGTGCAATATTGAGCGCAACACCGACCCCCGACCCTTGGAGAGCGCCATGCAGGGGACCGCCGCACAGCCGACGTCGCAGCCCGCCGCCTACACGCCGACCGACCGCACCGTCCCCACCCGCTCGGCCGACCGGGCGTCGTACGACAAGGAGCTGGTGCACTCGATACTCGACGAGGGCTGTGTCTGCCATCTCGGCTTCGTGCGCGACGGTGCGCCGGTGGTGCTGCCGACCCTGTACGGACGGGTCGGCGAGCGGCTCTACGTGCACGGCTCGACCGGCTCGCGCCCGCTGCGCATGACGGGACAGGCCGACCCGGGACTGCCGGTGTGCCTGACCGTCACGCACGTGGACGCGCTGATCCTGGCCCGCTCCGCCTTCCACCACTCGATCAACTACCGGTCGGTGGTGGTGCACGGCCTCGCGTACGACGTGACGGACCCCGAGGAGAAGCGGGCGGCCCTGGACGCGCTGGTCGACCACGTCGTGCCGGGGCGGGCCGCCGACGCGCGGCCCGCCAACAGGAAGGAACTCGCCGCCACCGCCGTGATCCGCCTCGACCTGAACGAGGTCTCGGCCAAGCTGCGCACCGGCGGGGTGAACGACGAGCCCGAGGACCTCGCCCTCCCCCACTGGGCCGGCGTCGTCCCGCTGCGCAAGGGGTACGGGACCCCGGTCGCCGACGAGCGGTTGGCGCCCGGGGTCGGCGTCCCCGACTACCTCGCGGCGCTGTAGGGCCGGTCCGCCGCGGTGTCCTGCTCCCGCGTCTCCGCCCGCGCCAGACCCGCCACCGAGGCCAGCATCAGCACGATGCCGGTCAGGGTGAGCCCGGTCAGCCGCTCGCCGAGCAGAACGCAGCCGAGGACGGTCGCGCCGACCGGCTCCAGCAGCATGATCACGGCGACGGTGGCCGACCGCACCACGGCGGCGCCGGCGAAGTAGAGGGTGTAGGCGAGGGCCGTGGGCACGAGGGCGAGATAGCCGAACAGCAGCAGGAACGGGGCCGGTTCGGTGATCCGCGGCAGCACGCCCGCGGCCAGCGCGAGCGGCAGCAGCCACAGGGAGGCGCCCGCGAACGTGGCCACGGCCGCCGCCGAGGGATCGCCCGCCCGGTCCCGGCGGGCGAGCAGTGTCATGGCGCACTGGCCGCCCGCGGACAGCACCCCGAGCAGCACCCCCCACGGCCGTACCGTCGCCCCCGCGCCCCCGAGCACGACCACCCCCAGCCCGAGCAGCGCCCCGGCGACCGCGCCGGCGCCGCGCCCGAGCCGCTCGCCCGTGAGCGGCCGGGCGACCAGCGCGGCGAGGACGGGACCGGTGCCCAGGGTGACGACGGTGGCCACGGCGAGTCCGGTGGCCGAGACGGCGGCGAAGTAGGCCGCCTGGAAGACGGCGAGGCCCAGTCCGCTCGCGGCGGTCCGGGCGAGCCGGCGGCCGAGCGGCGCGCGGGCGGCCGGCCGGACCGGGCGGCGCACGGCGCGGACGGCGAGCAGCAGGACGAGTCCCGCCGCGCAGCGCCAGAAGGACAGGACGACGGGCCCCATGTCGCTGGTGCGGTAGACCAGCGAAGCGGCCGCGCCCGCGGTGCCCCAGACGGCACCGGCGACGACAAGACAGCCAAGGCCACGCCCGACGGGCAGGCCGGTGACAGCATTCGACACGAGTTCTCTCCGCAGGCGCGCGGCGGCGGCCCGCAGGCGGCGGCCGCGCGGAAGTCAGGGAAGCGGACCGCACGCGGACGCGTGGCGGGTCCTCGGACTCCGTCTGCGGGCGACACACCGTCAGCGCCCGGGCACGAGGGCCGGGGCGCGGATCTCGGGGGCCCGCCTCAGGCGGCCGGCGGAGAGACGATGACGCGGATGATCGAATGCACGTACCGGAGCCTAGGCGGCCGTTTCGCGAGCGGGCAACCCACTTTCCGGCGACCCACTCTCCGGCGACCCGCCCTCCGCCACCCCGCCGTCCGGCGCCCCGCTTGCCTTGTGGGCGCCGCCGCTCGCCACCGGCCCGTCCGAGCCCTTGGCCGGTGCCGACGACTGGGCGATGAAGGCGCCCACCAGGACGATCGCGCCGCCGGCGATCTGCGGCGGCGAGAGGTGCTCCCCGAGCAGCACCCACGCCAGCACGGTCGCGACGACCGCCTCCAAGCACGCCACCACTCCGGCGATCTGCGGGGAGAGCCTGCGCACCGACAGCACCCCGGTGACGTAGGCGACGACCGTCGCGACGAGCACGACCCAGGCCAGCAGGGCGAACGCCGGGACCGAGGTGCCGTTCATGTCGGCCGTGCCCGCGAGCACGGACCAGCGCATGCCCCAGGGGCGGGCGACGAAGGTCAGCACGAGGGTGCCCAGCAGCAGGCCGTAGGCGATGACGCCGAGCGGGTCGGGCGCGTCCTCGCCGGCGTCGCTGCCCTGGTCGGCCAGGACGAAGTAGCCGACCTGGCAGCAGGCGGCGCCGAACGCGAGCAGCAGACCGAGGGCGTCGAAGCCGAGTCCCGACCAGACCTCGACGACACAGGCGAGCCCGCCGACGGCAAGGATCACCCCGAGCGCCGCGGCCCGGGTCACCGGCCGCCGCTGCACGAACCGCACCCAGCCCAGCAGCAGGGCCGGCCCGAGGTACTCCACGAGCAGCGCGACCCCGACCGGGATGCGGGAGATGGCGGCGAAGTAGCACGCCTGCACCCCGGCCACGGCGAGCATCCCGAACCCGGCGAGCAGGGCGGGGCGGCGGCGCGGCAGGGCGCGGTGGCGCCAGGCCACCGGGAGCATCACCAGCGCGGCGCCGGCGGCCCGCAGCCACACCACGTGCAGCGGGTCCAGTCCCGCCTCGATCAACGGTTTCGCCGCGACCCCGGACCCGCCGAAGGCGACCGCGGACGCGAGCGCGAGGCCGAGCCCGACGCCCTTGCTGCTGTGAGACGTATGCACCGGCACATGATGACAGGCGATGACATGAGCGTCACCCCCGATGACACCTGTCTCAGCCGCTGGACGCCGGGCGGGCACCGGGAGGTCGCGCGGGCGGGTACCCGACGCGCGCGAGCACGGCGCCGGGTGTGACGCCGGCGTGCTCCAGCACCTCGGCGGCGCGCGCCCGCGGGTCCACGAGGATCGCCGCGAGCAGGTCGGTCCCGCGGGCCGGCTCCCCCCGGCCGGCGGCGCGCGTACGGGCGTACTCCATCGCCCCCGCGGCCAGGGGCGAGAAACCCTCGCCCGCGGTCACCACGGGCACCGCCCCGGAGTCCTCGACGGAGCCCTGCCAGCGCAGGCCGTAGCCGATGCTGCGCTGCACGAGATAGCCGAGCAGGCGGGCGAGTTCGGCCTCGCCGTCGAAGGCGTCGCGCACCTCGGCGTCGTACTCCAGCAGGGAGTGCAGCAGATGGGCGGTGTCGATCTGCCGGTCCCCGTCCCGCACCGCCCGGCGCCGGGCGCCGGAGACGACCGCCGCCAGTTCGTCGTCGAGCCTGGCATCGTTGTCCGCGCGGGGGCCGAACGACGGCTCGTCGGCCGCCTGCCTGGGGATACGGGGTTGCACATCCCCCACCCCATCAGTCCCGGCCGGCTCCGGTCATCCCCGGAGGGAAGCATTTTCACGTCCCACGGGAAGTGGACCCCCAGCGGCGGAATCTCCTCCCTGCGGATGAGATCAGGCCGTTTTGCCCCCAGGGGCGCGCGCCGCCTCGCCGTGCGCCGGGAGCGCAACCGAGGCGCCCGGTCGCACGTCCAACAGGTGCATGGGGAGCAGGTGTTGGCTGGTGGCCCTGCCGGCCGTCGACGGCAAGCAGTACGTCTACCGGGTGGACGCCCCGGAGGACGCGCTGCCCGCCGACCTGTTCTGGGACGCCTGGCACTGCCACGACGAGAGCGCCCACCCGCGCGCGTGGGACCTCTTCGACGCGGCCCTGATACGGCGGGTGAGCTGACCCCCGGCGCCCGTCGGCGCCCCTCCCTCACATTTTCTGACGGTTCATCAGTATTGAATGTTGCGACCCCTGCGGCTACGTTCCGCGACACCGTAGCCCGACACGAAGAGGTGGTCGCATGGCCGAGGTCAGCGCGGAGGCACGCATCCAGGCCCCCGCCGAGAAGGTGTGGGCACAGCTCACGGACTGGTCCGCGTACGGCGAGTGGAACGCGACCCACACGAGCTTCCCCAAGGGCGGCCCCGAGACCCTGGAAGTGGGCACGACCTACCAGGAGAACATGAAGCTGATGGGCTTCCCGGCCGAGGTCGAGTGGACCGTCGACGAGCTGGAGCCGGCCCGGGTCCTCGCCACCCGGGGCAAGGGCCCGATGGCCGTGAACCTCGTCAACCGCTACACGCTGACGCCCGACGGCGACGCCACGACGGTCCGCATCGACAGCGAGTTCACCGGCGCGGCGGTGTCGCTGATGGCGGGCAAGCTCAAGGACTCGGCGACGGCAGCGCTCAACGAGTCGCTGCGCAAGCTGGCCGGCCGGGTGGCCTGAGCGCACGGACGCACGAAGACGCCCCGTGGACGTGCCACGGGGCGTCTTCGTCACGGCGGGGAGGCCGCCGGTACTCGCCGGTGCTCGCCGGCTGCGCTCAGTCCTCGTCGGCGAGGATCAGGTACAGCTTCTTGCGGGCGTCGTTGATGACCGTCAGCGCCTTCTCGCGCTGCTCCTTGCTGCCGGTCTTCCAGACCTGGCCGAAGGCCTCCATCAGGCCGAAGCCGGCCTGGCGGATCTCGCCGAGCGCCTCGAAGTCGATGCCGCGGGAGGCTTCCTCCCAGGGCGCGTCCGGGCCCTCGTCGGCCGCGGTGCGGCCGGCGTCGGTGAGCGCGAACAGCTTCTTGCCGCCCTCGCTCTCGCTGGCGATCAGGCCCTCGTCCTCCAGCAGCTGGAGGGTGGGGTACACCGAGCCGGGGCTGGGCTTCCACGCCCCGCCGCTGCGCTCGGCGATCTCCTGGATCATCTCGTAGCCGTGCATCGGGCGGTCCTTGAGCAGGGCCAGGATCGACGCGCGTACGTCACCGCGCCGTGCCCTTCCCCTCGGCCCACCGCGGCCCCTCGGGCCCCAGGGACCGGGACCGAAGCCCGGCCCGAATCCGAAGCCCGGGCCGCGGCCGGGTCCCCCGGGGCCGCCCGGGCCACCCGGCCCGAAGGGGCCGAAGGCCTCACGCAGGCCGTCGAAACCGCCCCGGCCGCGACGGCCGTGTCCACCGTGTCCATGTTCGGAACCATGGGTGCGCATCGCAATCACTCCATTCCATCGTTGATCAGTCGCGATGCTTCGACGATATATCGGAAAGCTTCGGTTGGCAAGCCCCTCCGAACGGAAGCCTTCGCGGGCTTTGCATGATCATGCGAGAGCATGCATACTCTTCCTATGTCCAAGGTCCTCACCTCCCTCCCGGCCGGCGAGCGCGTCGGCATCGCCTTCTCCGGCGGTCTCGACACGTCCGTCGCCGTCGCGTGGATGCGCGACAAGGGCGCCGTGCCGTGCACCTACACCGCCGACATCGGCCAGTACGACGAGCCCGACATCGCCTCGGTGCCCGGCCGTGCCAAGACCTACGGCGCCGAGATCGCGCGCCTGGTCGACTGCCGTGCGGCGCTGGTGGAGGAGGGCCTGGCCGCGCTGACCTGCGGGGCGTTCCACATCCGCTCCGGCGGGCGCGCCTACTTCAACACCACCCCGCTCGGCCGCGCCGTCACCGGCACGCTCCTGGTGCGGGCGATGCTGGAGGACGACGTCCAGATCTGGGGTGACGGCTCGACGTTCAAGGGCAACGACATCGAGCGGTTCTACCGCTACGGCCTGCTCGCCAACCCGCACCTGCGCATCTACAAGCCGTGGCTGGACTCTGACTTCGTCACCGAGCTCGGCGGCCGCAAGGAGATGTCGGAGTGGCTGGTGGCCCACGGGCTGCCCTACCGGGACAGCGCGGAGAAGGCGTACTCCACTGACGCCAACATCTGGGGCGCCACCCACGAGGCCAAGACCCTGGAGCACCTGGACACCGGCATCGAGACCGTGGAGCCCATCATGGGCGTGCGGTTCTGGGACCCCGAGGTCGAGATCGCCACCGAGGACGTGACGATCGGCTTCGACCAGGGCCGCCCGGTCACCATCAACGGCAAGGAGTTCGCCTCCGCCGTGGACCTGGTGATGGAGGCCAACGCCATCGGCGGCCGGCACGGCCTGGGCATGTCCGACCAGATCGAGAACCGCATCATCGAGGCCAAGAGCCGCGGCATCTACGAGGCGCCCGGCATGGCCCTGCTGCACGCGGCCTACGAGCGTCTGGTCAACGCCATCCACAACGAGGACACCCTCGCCCAGTACCACAACGAGGGCCGCCGCCTGGGCCGGCTGATGTACGAGGGCCGCTGGCTGGACCCGCAGGCGCTGATGATCCGCGAGTCGCTGCAGCGCTGGGTCGGCGCCGCCGTCACGGGTGAGGTGACCCTGCGGCTGCGGCGCGGCGAGGACTACTCGATCCTCGACACCACGGGCCCGGCGTTCAGCTACCACCCGGACAAGCTGTCGATGGAGCGCACCGAGGACTCGGCGTTCGGCCCCGTCGACCGCATCGGCCAGCTGACCATGCGCAACCTCGACATCGCCGACTCCCGCGCCAAGCTGGAGCAGTACGCCGGTCTCGGTCTGATCGGCACCGGCAGCCCCACCATCGGCGCCTCCCAGGCCGCCGCGACCGGGCTGATCGGCACCATGCCGGAGCTGCCGGAGGGCGGCGCCGAGGCCATCGCCTCCCGCGGCGAGGTCTCCGAGGACGAGGCGCTGCTGGACCGCGCGGCGATGGAGTCCGGCACGGACTGAGCCACCCGTTTCCGGGGGCGTCAGTGCCCCCGGAACGCCTCCTCCAGCCACCAGGCCCCGCGCCGCGCCGCCACCTTGGCGTCGACGAGCAGCGGGGCCGAGCGCGGTCCGGCGACCCAGTCCCCGACCGCCTTGAGGTCGGCAGGCGTGCGCACGGTCACCGCCTCGAAGCCGTAACCGCGGGCGACGGCCGCGATGTCCGTCTCCGGGAAGGTCACCGTCCGCAGCGGGAACCCGTCGGGCCCGAAGTGGTGCACCTCGGCGCCGTAGGCGTCGTCGTTGTAGACGACGACCACCATCGGCAGCCCCAGCCTGCGTACGGTGTCCAGCTCGACGGCGCTCATCAGCGCCCCGCCGTCGCCGAGGGCCGCCACGGGCAGCCGGTCCGGACGCGCCAGCGCCGCTCCGATGGCCGTGGCGAGTCCCAGGCCGATCGACTGGAACGCCTGCGTGAAGCAGAAGCCCTGCTCGTCCGGGACGGACAGATACGCGCTCGGGTAGCCCATGAAGTTGCCCGAGTCCACGGCGAGCACCCGCTCGGCCGGCAGCAGGTCGTCCAGCGCGATGCTCAGCGTCCGCGGATCGATCCGGTCCCGGCCGCCCTCGTCCTCGTACGGCACGTCCCGCATCCGCACCCCGGTCGGCGCCTTGGCCCGGTAGCCCTCGCGGGGCGGACCGCTCAGCTCCAGGGCCCGCCGCGCGGTGCGCGTGACGTCGCCGGTGACCCCGAGGTCGATCGGGCGGTGCACGCCGAGCGCCTGCGGATCGTCGTCGACCTGCACGAGCGTGGCGCCGGGGCCGATCAGCCCGCCGTGCCGCATGGTCCACATGTTCAGGGCGCAGCCCCAGCCCACGATCAGGTCGGCGCCCTGGATCAGTGCGGCGGCCGAGGGGGACGCGAAGCCGCCGGAGATGCCGAGCGACCAGGGGCTGCCGTGGAAGAGGCCGTGAGCGACGGCCGAGGTCGCCAGCAGGGCGCCGTAGCGGTCGGCGAGGGCGGTGAGGGCGTCGCGGGCGGCGGGGGTGCGCGCGCCCCGGCCGGCCACGAAGACCGGGCGCGCGCAGGCTTCGAGGGCGCCCACGAGCCGCGTCAGGTCGGCCTCGGACGGTTCCAGCGGGGTGTGTCCGGCAGGCGGCGGGATGGTGAGCGGCGTCCCGTCGGGGACGTCCAGCGCCTGCACCTCCAGCGGCAGGTTCAGCAGGACGGTGCACCGGTCCCGGACGGCCCGGTGCAGCGCGGCGCGGGCCTGGTCGACGGCGTCGTGCGCGGTCGTCACCCGGGCGGTGACGGCACCGACGGCGTGCGCCGCCAGGGCCTGGTCGACCCGGAAGTTGGAGTGCGGGGCCGTCGCCTCGGCGGCCAGGACGAGCAGCGGCGTCCGGCTCTTGGCGGCCTCCGTGATGCCGGTCAGGGCGTTGGTCAGGCCCGGCCCCTGGTGCACGCTGAGCGCGGCCGGCCGGCCGCTGACGCGGGTGTAGGCGTCGGCCATGGTCGCCGCGCCGCCCTCGTGCCGGGCGGCGACGAACCGGGCGCCGCCGGCCACCAGGGCGTTGGTCAGGTGGAAGTTGCCCGAGCCCACCACCCCGAAGACGTGGTCGACCCCGGCGCCGGCGAGCGCCCGGCCGACGGCTTCCGCGACCTTCACGACCGCTCCACCAGGGCGAGGACCCGGGCGGGGGCGCCCGAGCCGGCGACGATGGGCAGCGGTCCGGCGACGACCACGGCGCCGGTGGGCGGCAGCGCGGCGAGGTTGCGCAGCTGGGTCAGCCCGTACTTGTCGGCGCCCAGCAGGTAGGAGTGGCAGGGGAACGCCGGGTCGAAGGAGTGCGCCCGGCCCGCGTCCGTGCCGACCGTCTCGGTGCCGAGGCCGATCACGGGTGACTCCTCCGCGACCCAGCGGGCGCACTCCGGCGACAGGCCGGGCGTGTGCGGGCCGTGCTCGTCGGCGTTGAGGAAGGCCTCCTGCGCGTCGCCGCGGGCGTCCCAGCCGGTGCGCAGCAGCAGCCAGCCCCCGTCGGGCAGCGGACCGTGCTCGGCCTCCCAGGCCCTGATGTCGTCCACCTCGACGAGGAAGTCCGGGTCCTCGGCGGCCTGCGCGGAGAAGTCCAGCACGGCCGCCGGCGCGAGGAGCCGGCTCGCGGGCACGGACGCCACGTCGGCGAGGTCCTTTCCGGTGACCCAGTGCACCGGGGCGTCGAAGTGGGTGCCGGTGTGTTCGCCGCTGCGGAAGTTGTTCCAGTACCAGGCGGGGCCCCGGTCGTCGTACCGGCTGATCTCCTCCAGCTCGAAAACCTGGGTCTGCCCGAACTCGGGCGGCAGCTGGATGACGGGGGTGGACGACGACAGGGGCGAGGTGAGGTCGACGATCTCGATCGTGCCACCGCGCACCCCGGACAGCAGGGCGGCGAGCACGGACGGCTGGGACATGACGGCCTCCTGGGACGGGGCGGGACTGTCAACGCCTGTCCGTACAGGGTGTCAGCCGGCGGCCGGTTGCGAAATCAGTCCAGCGAACGCCGATTGGCCTTGGCCGGGGATGCCAGAGCGCCCCTAGCGTCGAGTCATGCGTATCCGAATCGTCGACGCCTTCACCGACCGTCCCTTCGCCGGCAACCCCGCGGGCGTCCTGCTGCTCGACTCCTTCCCGGACGACGACCGGCTCCAGAAGGTGGCCCTGGAGGTGAACCACGCCGAGACGGCGTTCGCGCACCGGCTGCCCGGGGGCGGGGAGGCCGACTGGGCGCTGCGCTGGTTCACCCCCGCCTGCGAGGTCGACCTGTGCGGCCACGCCACGCTCGCCACCGCCCACGTGCTGCGCACCACCGGCGCCCACGAGGGGCCGGTCCGGTTCGCCACCCGCAGCGGCGTGCTCGTCGCGACACCGCGGGCGGACGGGTCGATCACGCTGGACTTCCCGACGGCCCCGCTCACCCGCATCGAGGTGCCGGAGGGGGTCGCCGGGGCGCTGGGCGCCGAGCCCCTCGTCGCCTTCGACACCGGCCCGCACGTCGGGGACCTGGTCGTGCAGCTCGCCGACGAGAAGACCGTCCGCGCCCTGACCCCGGACCACCGGGCCCTGGGCGCCTACTCCGAGCGCGGGCTGATCGCCACCGCCCGGGCCGAGGACCCCTCCCGCGGCTACGACTTCGTCTCGCGCTGCTTCTTCCCCAACGTCGGCATCGACGAGGACCCCGTCACCGGCAGCGCGCACACGGCGCTGGCCCCCTTCTGGTCCGAGCGCCTCGGCAGCGCCGTGCTGACCGGTCTGCAGGCCTCCGCGCGCTCCGGTCTCGTGCGCACCGAACTGCGCGGCGAGCGCACCCTGCTGACCGGCAGCGCCGTCACCGTCATCGACGGGGAACTGCTCACGCTGTAGGCAGCCAGCCCACCTTGCCCGCCAGCAGCGCGTAGCCCACGAACGCGCCGATGTCGAGCAGGGAATGCGCCACCACCAGGGGGCCCACCCGGCCCCACCGGCGGTAGAGGTGGACGAAGACCACGCCCATCACCATGTTGCCGACGAAGCCGCCGACGCCCTGGTAGAGGTGGTAGCTGCCGCGCAGTACGGAACTGGCCACCAGCGCCGTCCCCGCGCTCCAGCCCAGCTGGTCCAGCCGGCGCAGCAGATAGCCGACGACGATCACCTCTTCGAGGATCGCGTTCTGCATCGCCGACAGGACCAGCACCGGGTACTTCCACCACACGTCGGGCAGCGCCTCCGGCACCACCGTGAGGTTGAAGCCGAGGCCACGGGCGGCCAGGTAGAAGGCGATCCCGGTGCTGCCGATGACGGCCGCGATCCCCGCCCCGCGGCCCAGGTCCGGCCAGGGCCGGGTGCGGTCGAAGCCGATCGTGCGCAGACTGCGCCCCTCGCGCAGCAGGAAGTGCGCGACGAGCGCGACGGGCACCAGGGCGGTCGCGATCCCGAAGAGCTGCCAGGCGAGATCCAGCCAGGGCCGCCCCGGGGCGGCCGAGGCGTTGAGCGTCGCCGCCTGGTCCTTCAGACCTCCCGGTTTCGTGACCGATCCGACAAAGCTGATCAGGGCGGACACTCCGCTCGCACCGAGCGAAAGCCCCAGAACGAGCAGTGTCTCGTCACGGAGGATCCGTCGTGAGGGCCGTTCCTCGGGAAAAGAATCGGCCACCGGACCCGCCTCTGCCTGCACACCTGCCTCCAGTTGAGTAATCCCGCCTCATGCCCATCCTCGCCCCGCTAGGGTCTCGAAAGAAGTTACGAAGATCGTGCGTGACAGGCCGTTGGGGGGACGGACGCCGTACGGGGCGTACCTCCCCCTTCGCTGTGCCTACGGCTGTCCTGCCGCACGGGTTCACACAGGGGAGGGGCACCACCGTCATGGGACGTCACAGCTTGCCCAATCAGTATGGGGCGGGCGTCAGCGACCCCCGTCCACGCGCCCGCCGCCGCTCGGTGGCCATCGCCACGGTCCTGGTCCTGACCGTGGCCGGCGGCACGGCCGGGGCCGTGAAGAGCGGGTTGTTGTCCTTCGGCTCGTCCTGTCAGGACAACCCGGTGAAGCTGAAGCTCGCCGCCTCCCCCGACATCGCGCCCGCGCTGGGTGCCCTCGCCCGCCGGGCCAGGGAGGCCGGCATCACCTCCGACGGCAGCTGCCTCGCCGTCACGGTGACCGCGCAGGACTCGTACAAGGTCGCGGACGCGCTCGGCGCGGGGCGCGCGAGCGACGTGCAGGTGTGGGTGCCCGACTCGGACGTGTGGGTGGACCCGCTCACCCAGGCCACCAGCGAGACCGAGGTGGCCCCGGCGGGCACGGTCGCCTCCACGCCGGTCGGGGTGGCGATGGTGCCGGCGGCCGCGAAGTCGCTGGGGTGGCCGCAGAAGACGTACAGCTGGACGGAGCTGGCCGGCGCCACGCTGCGGGACGACTCCCTCAGGCTCGGCGCGGCCGACCCGGCGCGCAGCGCGACCGGGCTGCTCGCGCTGACCCAGCTGACCGCGGCGGCGAGCCAGGTCAAGGGCGGGGACACGCAGGCCGCGGCGATGATGAAGACGCTGTCGCAGCGCATCTCCGACTCCGACGGCCAGGTGCTGGAGACGCTGCCCCGCGACTCCTCCGGCACCGAACAGGGCAACCCCAAGCGCAACCAGGCACTCGTCCTGTCCGAGCAGGCGGCGTACGCGTACAACACCTCGGAGGCGGACGGGGACACGAGCCTGGACATGTTCTACCCCAAGGACGGCTCGCCCCGGCTCGACTACCCGTACGCGATGATCGGCGAGCTCACCACCGACCAGAGCCGGGCGGCGCTGCGGTTCCTGAACTACCTCGGGCAGCCCGCCCAGCGCACGCTGCTGCAGAAGTACGGCTTCCGGACCGACGACTACGACGCGCCGAAGTCCGTGGTCGCCAAGGCCGGCGGCGCCGGTCCGCAGCCGTACGCCGAGCCCGCGCCGAAGCCGGCCGAGGACAGCGCGCTGCAGGAGGCCCTGGGCATCTGGACGATCACCGTGCAGAGCGCCCGCATCACGACGGTCGTCGACGCCTCCTCCTCCATGTCGGACCCGGTGCCGGGCACCGGGCAGACCCGGATGGACGTCACCAAGGCCTCGCTGCTGCAGGCGCTGGCCACCTTCACGCCCGAGGACGAGATCGGGCTGTGGGAGTTCTCCACCAAGCTGGACGGCGACAAGGACTACCGCGTCCTGGTGCCGACCGAGCGCCTCGGCGACCAGAAGGACGGCGGCACCCAGCGCGACCGGCTGTCGGCGGCGTTCAGCGCCCTGAAGCCGGTGCCGAACGGGGCGACCGGCCTGTACGACACGACGCTCGCCGCGTACAAGGCGGCCACCTCCTCCTACACCAAGGGCAAGTTCAACGCGCTGGTGATCCTCACCGACGGCCAGAACCAGGATCCGGGCAGCATCTCCCGCACCACCCTGATCAGCCAGCTGCGCAAGCTCACCGACCCCGAACGCCCGGTGCCGCTGATCATGATCGCCGTGGGCCCCGACGCCGACCGGGAGGAGGCCCGGGAGATCGCGCAGGCGACCGGCGGCTCGGGCCAGTCGGTGAACGACCCCGCCCAGATCCACGCGGTGATCCTGAAGGCGATCGTGGCGGCGAGCACCCGGGGTGACAGCTCGGGGTGAGGTGAGCAGGGGCGGCGGGTCTCAGCCGAGCGGGACCGGTTCCGGCAGGCCCACCGGCCAGGTGTGGACCGGGTCGCCCATGTGCATCAGCTCGCAGTAGCGGCGCGTGGTGGCGGCCAGCGCCGACTCGCGGCTGAGCCCGTGCTCCCTGGCCCGGTGGAAGGTCGTCGCCTGCCAGGAGGCGCCGTTGACCCGGCGCCGGCAGCGCTCCTCGATCACGCCGAGGTACAGGTCCCGGTCGGCGGGCTCGATGCCCCACGCGTCCAGCCCGGCCGCGGCCAGCGGCAGCAGTTCGTCGCGTACGAGGGTCACCGCGTCGACCGTCGACGTGCCGCCGTACCGCCCGCGGCGGGGCCATTCCAGGCGGGCGTCGATGCCGTGCTCGCAGGCCGCGTCGAAGTTGGCGGCGGCCGCCTCGAACGGCAGCCGGGTCCACACCGGCCGCGGCTCCTCGGCGAGGGCGCGCACGAGGCCGTAGTAGAAGGCGGCGTTCGCGATGACGTCCGTGATGGTGGGGCCGGCCGGCAGGACGCGGTTCTCCACGCGCAGGTGGGGGACGCCGTCGGCGATGCCGTACACGGGGCGGTTCCAGCGGTAGATGGTGCCGTTGTGCAGGACGAGTTCGGCGAGCTTGGGCGCGTCGCCCGCGGCCAGGGCCTCCAGCGGGTCCTCGTCGTCGCAGATGGGCAGCAGGGCCGGGAAGTAGCGCAGGTTCTCCTCGAAGAGGTCGTAGGCGGAGGAGATCCATCGTTCGCCGAACCAGGTGCGCGGGCGCACGCCCTGGGCCTGGAGCTCGGGCGGGCGGGTGTCGGTGGACTGCTGGAAGAGCGGGGGCCGGGACTCGCGCCACAGTTCGCGGCCGAACAGGAAGGGCGAGTTGGCGCCGACGGCGACCTGGGCGGCGGCGACGGCCTGCGCGGCGTTCCACACGTCGGCGAAGCGGGCCGGGGTGACCTGGAGGTGCAGTTGCACGGAGGTGCAGGCGGCTTCCGGGGCTATCGACTTCGACGTGCACATGAGGTGTTCGACGCCCTTGATGTCGAGCGCGAAGTCCTCGCCGCGGGCGGCCACGATCTGGTCGTTGAGGAGGGTGTAGCGGTCGACGGCGGAGAGGTTGGAGGAGACCAGGTCGTCCCGGTCGAGCGTCGGCAGAATGCCGATCATCACGATTCCCGCGTCGACCTCACCCGCTTTTCGGTCGGCATATGCCAGAGACGTACGGAGTTCCTCGGCGAGCCGGTCGAATACGCGGCCGTCCAATCGGTGTGGGGCTATGTTGACTTCCAGGTTGAACATGGCAAGTTCTGTTTGGAAGTCTCGGCTGGCGATCCGTTCCAGCACTTGCGCGTTGAGCATTTTCGGCATGCCGTCGGCCCCGACGAGATTCAATTCGATCTCAAGCCCCATGAGGTTCCTGGGCCGGTCGAACCGCCTCTGGTCCAGCAGCCGCTCCAGTCCCGTCAGGCACCGGCGCAGCTTGTCGCGGTAGGCCTGCCGATCGGACAGATCGAACTGACCTGCCACGACCTTCTCCCCCATGGAAGCATCCCTCCTCGAATGGGCGGACCGAAGATCGTCCGCCGGTGTCCGGGGTCACGTGGGATGATGCCCCGCGAAGCCGATCGGTAACGTCCCCACGCGGGCCCGACTGCGGCTACTCTGGTGGACGTGACCGGCGGCACATTCACCGGGCATGGCGCACAGCGCAGTTTCCGGCGTCTGACGAACTCGTGAAAAACGCCGACGAGAATTGGCCGTCCGCCGACCCGGTATTCACCGAGGTCACCGCAGCGAGGTCACGCGGAATCGGGATGATTCCCGCGTATCGCCGACCGAATGCGCCCTTGCCGAGTGCACCGGATACGGCTAGACGAAACACCGTCTGAACACATGTCGTATAAACTCCGCGAACAAGGCAGAGGGTTGGCACCCCCGGTCATGGAACCTGCCGTCGAGGTGACGTGCGGCAGGCCTCACCCACACCCCTCGTTCCCCGACCCGGCCCCCGCCCCTCTCGCCTCGTGAGCAGACAGCGCCGTCCGCCCCCGCCCTCGCGCCACCGTGCCTGTCGAATGAGAGGCGACCCACCATGCCGCTGCACCTCCCCCCGGCTCCCGCGCCCGCCCTTCGCACCGTCCTCACCGCACTCGGTTCACCCACCGCGGTCCACGAAGCCCGAACCCCCTCCCTGCTGCGCGCTCAGGGTCCCGCCACTCCCGAGCTTCCGCTGCCCGTGCACGTCCTGGACGAGATCACCCCTGCCGGAGCCACTGTCACCCGGCTGACCGGATGGCGGTTCCTGATCCGCTGCGGCGACCGCGCGGTGGCCGCGGCCGAGACCATGCTGACCCCCGACGGCTGGGCCTTCTCGCACTTCTTCGAAGGCCCCTACATCCCCTCCACCGAACGGGCGCTGCGCCAGGCCGAGACGATGAAGCAGCCCTACCAGCCGCGCCTGCTGTCGGTGCCGAGCCTGTACATGCTCACCCTGTGGTTGCACGGCGACTGCACCGCGGACGCCACCACCGGCCACCCCGCCGCCACGGACCTGCTCGTCCCGCTGGCGCCGGCCCCGCCCGGCATCGCCGCCCACCGTCCGCACCGCGTCGCCGACCTGCTCCCGGTCCTCACCCATCGGGTCACTCCCGCGTCGCTGCTCAGTCCGACGGCCTGACAGCACCCGGCGCGCAGGCCCTCGTACCCCGCACCCGGAATTGCCGGGTGCGGGGTACGACGCGTTTTTCCGGCGGCGTCGAAACGGCGATCGACACCTATGCGCTCGTCCGAGCGATTAGTTGCTCGGAAGAGCCGGAAAACGTCTCCGACCGGTCCGGACTAGCCCCATGCGACCACGTCGAACCACCCGAAGTGACAGTGCAGTTGGACTGAACCGTCCGGCCGGGTGACGCGTCCTCAACCTGTGAGAAGCGGTGCGGCGAAATCCCTGCGGATTGACGCCCGTAGGGCAACACTGGGTGCAGACCGACTTATCTTCAACGGGGGGCGGCCATGAACGAAGCTTCAAGCCGCGAGACAGACACGACAGCCATCACACACATCACGACAGAGCGAAAGATCCCATCAATGTGCCAGCACCAGCCACCGTGCCCCTCAGCAGACTCCGCCGACCGGGAATCCGCCCGACTCGTGGCGCACCACCCGGAGCAGGGCTGGAGCCTGCTGTGCAACGGAGTTCTGCTCTTCGAGGACACCGGTGAGCTCCTGCCGAACGGCCAGATCATCGACCCGCACCGCCCACTGGGCGCCAGCCAGGTGATGACGGCCGCCTGAGCACCGCCGGGCGGCGCACCACAGCCGCCCGGAGCACTTGCGGGGCCGGTCGCGGACACACGCCGCGAGCCGGCCCCGACGCGTGTCGGGCGGCGATCACGGTCCGTAGTCCCGTGTGCCCACCGGGGTCACGGCGGTGATCACCCTTCCCACCAACGCCTGTCTTCCGGAAGACTCCTGGAAGTTTCGCGGGGGCGTCGACGGAGGTGGGGGACGTGGCAGCACGGGAGGCCGGCGCCGAGGAGCCGGCCGGGGCCCGGGGCAGGGTGACGATCACGGAGATCGCCCGGCAGGCCGGGGTGTCGGTGCCGACCGTCTCCCGGGTGGTCAACGGCCGTTCCGACGTCTCGCCCAGGACCCGGGCACTCGTCGAGGACCTGCTCCTCAGGCACGGCTACCGCAGACGGCCCGCCGCTCCGGGCGCCCGGGCCGCCACCCTGCTCGACCTGGTCTTCAACGACCTCGACAGCCCCTGGGCGGTGGAGATCATCCGCGGAGTGGAGGAGGTCGCGCACGCGGCCGGCGTCGGCACGGTGGTGTCGGCGATCCACGGGCGCTCGGGGGACGCCCGCGAGTGGATGCGCAACCTCCGGGCCCGCGCCTCCGACGGCGTCGTCCTCGTCACCTCGGCCCTGGAGCCGGTGCTGCACGAGGAGTTGCGCGCCCTGGGCGTGCCGCTCGTGGTCGTCGACCCGGCGGGCTCCCCCGCCCTCGACGTGCCCACCATCGGCGCCGCCAACTGGGCCGGCGGCATGGCGGCCACGGAGCACCTGCTCTCGCTGGGCCACCGCCGGATCGGTCTGATCGCGGGCCCGCCCCGGCTGCTGTGCTCCCGGGCCCGGTTCGACGGCTACCGCGCGGCACTGGAGGGCGCCGGCATCGCGGTCGACGAGAGCCTGGTCGTTCCCGGCGACTTCCACCCCGAGTCCGGCTTCACCGGCTGCAACGCCCTGCTGGACCTGCCCGAGCCGCCGACCGCCGTCTTCGCGGCCAGCGACCAGATGGCCCTCGGCGCGATCGAGGCGCTGCGCCGGCGGGGTCTGCGGGTCCCGGAGGACCTGAGCCTGGTCGGCTTCGACGACCTCCCGGAGGTCCGCTGGTCGGCCCCGCCGCTGACCACGGTCCGCCAACCCCTCGCCGAAATGGGCAAGTTGGCCGTCCGCACGGTCCTGAGCCTGGCCCGCGACGAACGCCCCGACGCCGCACGGGTGGAGCTGGGCACGGAACTGGTGATCCGCTCCAGCACGGCATCCCGCACGACGTGAACCCCGACGCCGCGCAGGCCCGGCGCCCGGCACGGCGAGCCCCCGCCCGGGAGCCGTGTCGGATCGCCCCCGGGACGGCATCACCGGGCGCCGCCCAGGACGGCATCAGCAGGCGCCGCCCAGGACGGTACGACCAGGCGCCAACCGGGCGGTACGACCCGCCGCCCGAGACAGTACGACCAGGCGCCGCCCGAGACAGTACGACCAAGCGCGGCCCGGGACGATACGACCAAGCGCCACCCGAGACAGTACGACCAAGCGCGGCCCGGGACGGTACGACGAGGCGCCTCGCCGCCACCCTGTCGCGGCGAGGCGCCTCTCCCCCGGCTCCGTCGCGCTTCGTCGCGCTGCGTCGCGGCCCAGGTACCGCTCCTGGTTCCGCTACTTCCCGCCCAGCGCCTGCCTGATCGCGAAGTAGGCCGGCTTCGGCTGGAGTTGCTCGTCCCAGGGCAGCGCCGCGCCCTCGCCCTCGAAGAACGCCGGGATCCAGGAGTACTTGTCGGTGTAGTCCCAGATCGTGATGCCGACGCAGCGCCGCACGGCGAGGCACGCCGACGTCAGGTCCCGGTACCAGTCCGCCTGCTCGGCCAGCTTCTCGTCGGTCGCCGGCAGGATCATCCGCACGTCGACCTCGGTGAGCGCGGTGTCGAGGCCGAGCTTGGCGAAGCGGCGCAGGTTGTCCTCCAGGGTGGCCGGATAGCCGTACTGGAGGGCCAGATGGGCCTGCAGGCCGATGCCGTCGAGCGGGACGTGCCGCGCCTTGAGCTCCTGCGCCAGCCGGTAGTAGGCGTCGGACTTCGGGCCCACGGCCTCGATGTTGTAGTCGTTGAGGTACAGCTTGGCGTGCGGGTCGGCCTGATGGGCCCAGCGCAGCGCGTCGGCGATGTAGCCGGGACCGAGCGTCTTGTACCAGATGGTCTCCCGGTAGGTGCCGTCCTCGTTGAACGCCTCGTTGACGACGTCCCAGGAGTACACCTTGCCCCGGTAGTGCCGCACCTCGGTCTGGATGTGCTTCTTCAGGACCGCCCTGAGCTCGTCCGGCGTCCAGTCGCGGCTGGTCAGCCAGTCCGGCAGCTGGCTGTGCCAGACCAGGGTGTGGGCGCGTACCCGCTGGTGGTTCTTCCGGGCGAGGTCGACGATCTCGTCACCGTTGGTCCAGTCGAAGACGCCCTGTTGCGGCTCGGTGGCGTACCACTTCATGCCGTTGCCGGGCGTGATCATGTCGAACTCGCTGCCGAGCAGGGAGGTGTAGGCGCTGTCGGTCAGTTCGGGGTTGTCCGTCGCGCTGCCGAAGTAGCGGCCGTGGCGCTGGGCCAGCTCCGCGAGCGTCGGCTGCCTGGGACTCGCCTGGGCCGACGGTCCGGCGGCGAGGCCGGCCGCCACCAGGACGGCGGCGAGCGCTCCGGTGAGTCTCAGTCGGGTGGTCGTGCGCATGGTGCGACTCCTCACGGTGTGTGGTGTGGGGCCGTACGTCCGCCGGCGGTGTCATCCCTTGGTGGAGCCGGCGGTCAGGCCGCCGACGAGCTGGCGCTCGGCGACCGAGTAGAGGGCGAGGGCGGGAACCATCGCCAGGACGAGGTAGGCGAACACACGGGCGTACTCCGCCGAGTACTGGCCCTGGAACTGCACGACGCCGAGGGGCAGCGTCCACCATTTGGAGTCGGTGAACACCAGCAGCGGCAGCATGAAGTTGTTCCAGCTGGCGACGACGGCGAGCACCGAGACCGTGCCCAGGGCCGGCCGCGCCATCGGCAGCAGGATCCGCCAGAAGAACCCGAAGGCGCTGCACCCGTCGAGCGTGGCCGCCTCCTCCAGTTCGCCCGGGATCTGCCGGAAGAAGCCGCGCAGGATGATGATCGTCATCGGCAGCCCGAAGGCCGCCTGCGGGAGGATCACGCCGAGCGGGTTGTCCAGCAGGTCCATGGACCGCAGGATCAGGAACAGCGGCAGGACGGCGACCGCGAAGGGGAACATCAGCCCCATGGTGAAGAAGGTGAACAGCACCTCCCGCCCACGGAACGCGAACCGCGCGAAGGAGAAGGCGGCGAGCGCGGAGACGGCGACCACGAGCACGGTCGTCGCCACCGCCACCAGGGTGCTGTTGCCGAGCAGCCGCCAGAAGTCGCCCGAGCCGAGGATGTCGGTGTAGTTCCCGGTCAGCCAGTGCTCGGGCAGCCCGAAGGGGTTGCGGGAGAGCTCGTCGGTCGACTTGAAGCCGGACAGCACGGCGTACAGCAGCGGTACGACCACCACCGCGCCGACCGCGACGAGGACGACGTGCAGCGGCAGTTTGCGCAGGGTCTTCACCTGCCGTCTCCCCTCATGTTCGTGGTGGCTCCCTCGAGGTCGCGGCGGAGCACGAACCGCTGGTAGGCGAGGGCGAAGACGAGACAGATGCCGAACATGACCACGCTGATCGCGCTGGCGTAGCCGACCTGGTAGCGCTTGAAGCCGTACTGGAACATGGTCACGGCCATCGTCTCGGAGTGGTGGTCGGGTCCGCCCTGGGTGATCACCCAGACCAGGTCGAAGAGCTGGATGGACCCGATCACGGACAGGAAGACGCTGATGCGGATCGTGGGCGCGAGCAGCGGCAGGGTGACGTTGCGGAAGCGCTGCCAGGGGCCCGCGCCGTCGATCAGCGCGGCCTCCGTCAACTCCGCCGGGATGGACTGGAGTCCGGCCAGGTAGAGCATCATGTGGAAGCCGAAGTACTTCCAGATCATGACGAGGAAGAGGGTCGCCATGACGTAGGAGGGGTCGGCGAACCACTCGCCGCCGAGCCCGTCCAGGCCGACGGCCCCCAGGAAGTGGTCGGCGAGCCCGTCGTCCGGGGCGAAGACCATGCTGAACAGCACGCCGGTGATCGCCTCGGACAGGACGTAGGGGGCGAAGAAGAGCATGCGGTAGACGGCCCGGCCGCGCAGCTTCTGGTTCAGCGCCACCGCCATGGCCAGTGCGAACGGCAGTTGCAGGACGAGCGAGAGGCCGACCAGGAGCGCGCACCGCCACAGGTCGCCGAGGAAGACGTCGTCCTGGAAGAGGCGGGTGAAGTTGTCGCCGCCGACGTAGTCGGAGGGCATGCCGAAGCCGCCCCAGCGGAAGAAGGCGGCGTACAGCGCGA
This sequence comes from Streptomyces sp. 7R007, assembly GCF_054850255.1. NCBI lineage: Bacteria > Bacillati > Actinomycetota > Actinomycetes > Kitasatosporales > Streptomycetaceae > Streptomyces > Streptomyces sp. 7R007. The sequence continues at coordinate 111,093 of NZ_JBTWMV010000022.1, forward strand.
ACAGCATCGGCAGCAGGACCAGGCCGATGAACAACACCAGCGCGGGCGCCTGGAAGCCGACCGCGGTGAGCCAGTTCACCAGGCGCCGGCGCGCCCGTCCCCGTCCCCGCCCGGCGGCGGGGGAGGCGAGGGCGACGTCGGGGCCCGTCCGCTTGTCCGGAAGGAAAGTGGAGGTCATCGCCGGCTACTACGCTTCCTTCGCGGTCTTGGTGATGGACTGCGTGACCTGCTCGGGGGACTTGGAGCCGGCGATGAGGGCGGCGACGCTGTCGTTGACCTCCTGCCCGACGGCGGGGGCGTACGCCTGGTCGAGGTAGAGCTGGAAGCCGGTGGCGGCCTTCAACTGGGCTTGCACGGCCTTGGTGTTGGGGTCGGAGAGTCCCTTCTCGGCGCCCGAGACGATGGGCAGGGTGTTGGTCTTCTTGACCAGTTCCAGGTCGGTCGCCTCGGAGGCGAAGAACTTCAGGAAGTCGTACGCCGCCTGGGGCGCGCCCTTGCGCAGGGCGTGTCCGCCGCCGCCGCCGAACACCTCGGTGATGGCGCCCTTTCCGCCCTCGACGGCCGGGAAGGGGAAGAAGCCGAGGTCGGAGCCGAGGCCCTTGCCGGAGTCGGCCTCGACGACCGGCGCCCACTGGCCCATGAGCTCCATGGCGGCCTTGCCGTTGCCCATGGTGGCGGCCTGCCCGGTCGGGGTGGAGTACGCGGCGCCGAGGAACCCCTTCTGGAACGGCTGGAGTTTGACCAGGTCCTGGAGGTGCTGTCCGGCCTGGACCAGCCCGGGGGTGGTGAAGTCCTTGTCGTCGTTGGCCTTCTTCAGGGCGTCGATGCCGGCGGTGCGCATGGCGAGGTAGGCCCAGTAGTACATGCCGGGCCACTTCTCCTTGCCCGCGAGGGCGATGGGGGTGATGTTCTTCGACTTCAGCTTGGAGACGGCTTCGAGGAAGCCGCCCCACGTGGTGGGCGGTTCGCTGATGCCGGCCTGCTTGAACAGCGCCTTGTTGTACCAGAACCCGATCATGCCGATGTCGAACGGGATGCCGTAGAGCTTGTCGTCGATGATGTACGGCTGCTTCGCGACGGAGAGCAGGCCGTCGGACCAGGGCTTGGTCTTGTCGGAGAGGTCCTCGACGAGCCCGGCGTCGACCTGCTGCTGGAGCACGCCGCCGCCCCAGGTGTGGAAGATGTCCGGGAGTTTCCCGGAGGCGGTCAGCGCCGTCATCTTCGACTTGTAGGCGTCGTTCTCCAACTGCACGATCTTCAGCTTGACCTTGGGGTTCTGCGCCTCGAACTTCTTGGCCAGTCCGGCCCACACGGTCTTGGTGGGCTCGGTGGTGGAGATGTTCCACCATTCGATCGTGGTCGTCCCGTCCGACGACCCTCCGTCCGAGTCTCCGCCGCATCCGCTCAGTGCCGTCATGCCCAGACCGGCCGCGGCGGAGGCCGCCAGGAACCCGCGGCGGGACAGTGCCCGGTCGCCCATTGTGCGCTCCTTGGGGTAGGGACGGCGCGTCCACGACCGTCCGCTGGGACCGAAAGTTTCGGAGATGATCCAGAAAGCTTCGTTGTTGCCGCACCCTAGAGACAGCTCCCAAAGGGTGGCAACCCCTTGTACGCGGTGAATCTGCGGTCAAGACGCGCGGTGGTGTGGGGCGTTGGCCCGGTCAGTCGCCGCTGCGGGGCTCGTAGGCGAACCAGTCGAAGGCCGCGCTGCCCTCGGTGACGTACATGCCGATCACCCGGCCGGTGAAGCCGGTGGCCACCTGTGTGGACAGGTAGCGGCCGTCCAACTCGGCGAGTGGCTCGTCGTTTTCGACGCCGAGGGCGATCGTGTCGGGCGCGACGGAGGACGCCTCCGTCGAGCACTCGACGACCAGCGTGACCGGCCCGGACGCCAGGGACCGCCGGGCGAGTTCCTGCCGCACGGGTCCGATCCGGGCGATCACGCGCACCGCTCCCCCGGCGACCTCGAGGTCGTAGTGGTGGCCCTCGTCCATGCGCACCGACAGCCCGCAGCGCGCCGTCCCGGGGTCGAGGCGGGCGGTGATCCGGCACCGCGGGTGCTGCTGCCGGCGCCCGACGAAGGTGTGCCCCGGCCGGTCGAGGCTGTCGCCGGTGGCGTGCAGCGTCAGCCACGACGGCCGCTCGGCGAGCGACCACGAGCCGGCCGGCCGGCTGCGCGGGGAGATCCAGTGCGGCGCCAGTGCGGGGGCGTCGAAGTCGTCCCGCGCCGGCTCGGGCGGGAACGGGTGCCAGGCCGCCGGCGCGGTGTGCCGTTCCCGCACCGGACCGGCCGTCGGCCAGCCGTCGACCCACTCGACCGGCGTCAGGAACGTCTCCCGGCCCAGGACGTGGAAGGACGGGAAGTACCCGCGTGGCCGGGTGCCCAGCAGCACCATCCACCAGGTGCCGTCCGCCGCCTGGACGAGGTCGGCGTGGCCGGTGCACTGGATGGGCAGGTCGGTGCTGCGGTGGGACAGGACGGGGTTGGCCGGCGCCGGTTCCCACGGGCCGCGCACCGAGCGCGCCCGGGCGACGGAGACGCTGTGGCCGTGGGCGGTGCCGCCCTCGGCGAGCAGCAGGTACCACCACCCGCCGATCCGGTAGAGGTGCGGTGCCTCCGGATGCTGCATCCCGGTCCCGGACCAGGCCGGGAACGGTCCTTCCAGCACCTTCCCGGTCGCCGGGTCGATGCGCGCGAGCCGCACCCCGGAGACGGCGCACCAGCAGGAGCCGTCCTCGTCCCAGGCCAGGTCGGGGTCGATGCCGGGCAGGTCGATCCAGACCGGGTCGGACCACGGGCCTTCCGGCCGTTCGGCGTGGACCAGGAAGGTGCCGCCTGCGTCGACGTTCGTGGTGATCATGTAGAAGCGGCCGGCGTGGTGCCGCAGCGTGGGGGCGTAGATGCCGCCCGAAGGCCGGGTGCCGTCGGGCAGGTCCAACTGCCCCGGCCGGTCGAGGACGTTGCCGATCTGGCGCCAGTGCACCAGGTCGCGGCTGTGGAAGAGCGGGACGCCGGGGAAGTACTCGAAGCTGGAGCAGACCAGGTAGTGGTCCGCGCCGACCCGGCACACGCTGGGGTCGGGGTGGAAACCTCCGATGACGGGATTCTCGTACGTTCGCATACGCCTCGGCCCTCCGAACGATCGAAACATTCGATCTCGCGGACGAACCTTACGAAGCCCCGGGGATCCCGTAAACACCCCATGCTGTGCGAATAGCCGGGACCGAGCAGGGTGATGCGGCGTGCCGGGACCGAGCAGGGTGAAGCGGCGTGCCGGGAAGTCCGGCCGGCCGGGGCGACCGGCTCATCTGCGCCCGCATCCGGCCCTACCTGCACGCCGTGTACGGCACGGTGGTGTGCTCGCCCGTGCCGACCTGGGCCGGCACCCGGCGAGTCGCCCCGCCGCCCGTCGCCCGCCGCCCTGTGCGTGCCGAAGGCGACCCGGTCCGGCACCGCGCTGTCCGAACGGCCCCTGGTCCTCGTCCTGCCGACGTCGGTCGTGGTCGTCACCCTCGTCGCCCAGGACTTCGACCTCGCGCCCGCGGTCCGCCGCTCAGGCATCGACCCGGAACTCGATCACGCCGAACGCGCCGCGGCCTCGCCGCCCGTCTCGGCGCGGACCGCGACCGTCTGGCCGGCCACCACGGCCACGGCCTGCCGGTCCCCTCCGACGACCTGGCCCACCGCCGGCTCCGGCGCCCCTGGACCTGGAGCAGGCCCGGCTCGCGGGCGTCCGAGGCGCGCGCCCCGGTCCCCCGTGCAGCGCAGTCGGCGTCCACCGTGACGCAGCGCGCTCGCCCCATGTCCTCCCAAGGCCGACATCACCAGTCTTAACGCAAGCTTGACGCCTGCGGGCCCGTCATCCGTGGGCCCGTGCGTCACGCTCCGCTTACGCTGGTGCCGCCGTCCGCGTGAGGCCGGACCGCACGCTGAGACGCACATCAGGAGCACCCCCATGGCCACGACGGAACAACCCGCGCCCAGTCGCCTGCGCACCTGGATGCTGGAGGGCCTGTCCGACATGGGCAAGGGGCACGGTCCGCAGGGCCCGCACGCGGAACCCGAGCCCCCGCACAAAGGACAGCGCTGGTACCGGGTCATGTGCCTGACCGGCGTCGACTACTTCTCCACGCTCGGTTACCAGCCCGGCATCGCCGCCCTGGCCGCTGGCCTGCTCTCCCCGGTTGCCACCGTCGTCCTCGTGATCGTCACCCTGGCGGGCGCCCTGCCGGTCTACCGGCGGGTCGCGGAGGAGAGCCCGCACGGCGAGGGCTCGATCGCGATGCTGGAGCGGCTGCTGTCGTTCTGGCAGGGCAAGCTGTTCGTCCTGACACTGCTCGGATTCGCCGCCACCGACTTCCTGATCACCATCACCCTCTCGGCTGCGGACGCCTCCACCCACCTGGTGGAGAACCCGCACCTCACCAGCGTCCTGCACGACAAGCAGATGCTGATCACGCTCGTCCTGATCGCCCTGCTCGGCGCCGTCTTCCTCAAGGGCTTCCTGGAGGCGATCGGCGTCGCGGTCGCCCTGGTGGTGACCTACCTGGGTCTCAACGCCGTGGTCGTGGCGGTCGGGTTCTGGCACGTGATCACCGCGGAGCACGTGGTCACCGACTGGAGCCACGCCCTGACCGCCGAGCACGGGAACGTCTTCGCGATGATCGGCGTCTCCCTGCTCGTCTTCCCCAAGCTGGCCCTCGGTCTCTCCGGCTTCGAGACCGGTGTGGCGGTGATGCCGCACGTCCAGGGCGACCCGGACGACACCGAGCAGAGCCCCAAGGGACGCATCCGGGACACCAAGAAGCTGCTGACGGCCGCCGCCCTGATCATGAGCGTCTACCTGATCGCCACCAGCTTCATCACCACGGTGCTGATTCCGGAGAAGGAGTTCAAGACGGGCGGCCAGGCCAACGGCCGCGCCCTCGCCTATCTGGCGCACGAGTACCTCGGCAACGCCTTCGGCACCGTCTACGACATCTCCACCATCGCCATCCTGTGGTTCGCCGGCGCCTCCGCCATGGCGGGCCTGCTCAACCTGATGCCGCGCTACCTGCCCCGCTACGGCATGGCCCCGCACTGGGCGCGCGCGGTCCGGCCGATGGTCATCGTCTTCACCCTGACGGCCTTCCTGGTCACCTGGGTCTTCGACGCGAACGTCGACGCCCAGGGCGGTGCGTACGCCACCGGTGTGCTGGTGCTGATGTCCTCCGCGGGGATCGCGGTGACCATCGCCGCCCGCCGCGCCGGACAGCGCGGCTGGACGGTCGGCTTCGGGCTGGTCTCCGCGGTCCTGCTCTACGTCACGGTCGTGAACGTCATCGAGCGCCCCGACGGTGTGAAGATCGGCGCCTGCTTCATCGCCGCGATCATCCTGGTCTCCCTGCTGTCCCGGCTGGCCCGCGCCTTCGAGCTGCGCGTGACGAGCGTGACCCTGGACCCGATGGCGGAACGTTTCGTGCGGGACATGGCCAGCCGGAAGATACGGTTCATCGCCAACGAGCCCGGGCGGCGGGACAAGGCCGAGTACCGCGACAAGGTCGACCAGATCCGCGCCGACAACGACCTTCCCGAGCACGATGACTTCGTCTTCGTCGAGGTCACGGTCACCGACCCGTCCGAGTTCGAGGCGAGCCTGACGGTGCGTGGCGAGGTCCTGCACAACCGCTACCGGGTCCTGACCGTGGAGTCCGCGTCCATCCCCAACGCCCTCGCGGCGCTGCTGCTGCACGTGCGCGACTCGACCGGGTGCACCCCGCACATCTACTTCGAGTGGACCGAGGGCAGTCCCTTCTCCAACTTCCTGCGCTTCTTCCTCTTCGGCCAGGGCGAGGTCGCCCCGGTCACCCGAGAGGTCCTACGCGAAGCAGAACCGGACAGGGCCCGCCGCCCCCGCGTCCACACAGGCTGACCCCCGCCCCGCCGAGCGGTACGGCCTCCAGCCCACACCGCCAACTCTCCGCGGACTGAACCCCGCCTCCCAGGCCGCACCGCCGCTCCCTACGGGCTGAGCATCCGCCCCTCCCCAGCCCTCCCGCCCGACCCCACACCACCACACGCCCACCGGCACAGCCCGGGCCGCCGTCTTCCAACGGGCTGAGCTTCCGCCTCCCAAGCCGCACCGGCTGACACCCCCGTAGCAAGACCGGCAGACTCCACGCCACCACGCGCCCACCGACTCAGCCCACACCACCGACTTCCAACCAGCGGAGCATCCGCCCCCAAGCCGCACCGGCTGACCCCGCATCGCCGTACCGGGACCAGCAGACTCCACACCACCACACGCCCACCGGCAGAGCCCGGGCCGCCGGGTTCCCGCGAGCTGAGCCCGCATCGCCGAGTCCCCACGAGGTGAGCCCGGACGCCCAGGCCGTACCGGCTGCGTCCGCGTCGCGGCGGACGTACCGAACGAGCCCGGGGCGTCGCGCGAGGACCGGCTGCGCCCGCCAGTCACGTCCCGCCTGCCGAACCCGTCAGGGCGCCGGTGAGGGTTTTCTGCCCCATCCGCGCCGCTGCGGTCGTACGACCACCCGGCCGAAGCTCATACGGCCGCTCACCACGACCCGCAGTGCGACGGGCCCGACCGCGTCGCCCGCCGGGCGGGACTTGATCTTGGCGTAGCCGATCTCCAGCCCGTCCGTGTCAACCACGACCCCCGGCCGCGTCACCAGCCGCAGCGTCCCGCCCCGCATGTCGAGATCGACGTTCAGGGTGTCGTACGTGATCACCGCATCGGTGAAGTCGAGCGTCACGTCTCCCCACTCCGACTCGACCTCCAGCCGCCGCGGCACCGCCCAGCCGTCGCCGCGCCGCGCGGAACCCCCCTGCTGACGGATCCGGTCGACGTCCTTCACCGCGACCGCGGCCCCGCCCGCCACCGCCGGCAGATCCGTCGTCAGCGCGGCGAGCTCCCCCACCGTACGGGCGGTCAACGCGGCCTCGACCCGCTCGTCCAGTTCCTCGGCGGTCAGCCGGCCGTCCCCGGCCGCGACGCGCAGTACCTCCACCACCCGGTCCCGGTCCGCGTGCGAGGCGCGCAGCGAGAGCGCCGCCTCACCGGTCCCCGACGACTCACTCGCCATGATCACTCCGATCCCGCCGACCGCCACCTCGAACTAACGCTATATCGCGTTACACCCGAGGCTCAACCCCGCATCCCCGACGCCCGGTTCCCGGCCCTATCGTGAGCCGCATGCAGTCCTACACCATCGGCCAGGCAGCACGACTGCTCGGCGTGAGCCCCGACACCGCGCGCCGCTGGGCGGACGCCGGCCGGGTGGCGACCCACCGCGACGAGGGCGGGCGGCGACTGATCGACGGCCGGGACCTGGCGGCGTTCTCGGTGGAACTGGCCAGGTCCGGCAGCACGGAGGAAGAGACCTCCTACACCTCGGTCCGCAACGCGTTCCCCGGCATCGTCACCGCCATCAAGCTCGGCGACGTGGCGGCCCAGGTCGAGATCCAGGCCGGCCCGCACCGCCTCGTGTCGCTGCTGACCCGCGAGGCGGTCGAGGAACTGGGCCTGGAGGTGGGCATGGAGGCCACGGCCCGAGTGAAGTCGACAAATGTCCACATCGACCGCACCTGACCCTCTGCCCCCCCGGCCCCCCTGACCCACGAGACCCACCGGCCACAAGGGGCCCACACGCCCACCCGTACGAACGCACATGCACCCCCCATCCCCTGTTCACTCCAGCTCATGCGATGCGACAGGAGACTTACACCTTGCATATGCGCCAGTATGATCGGCGCACAGGAGCCCTTGCGGGTTCTTCCACCGGAGTGACAGAGGGAGTGGCCCCGTGATGACCCGACCCGTACGCCGGACCCGCCGGACCCTGCAGGTGGCCGGTGCCGGAGCCGCGGCACTGCTGGCCCTGACCGCCTGCTCCTCCTCCGACTCGGACTCCGGCTCCGGCGCGTCCGACGCCTCCTCGTCGCCGAAGCTGTCGGGCACGGTCACGGTGTTCGCCGCGGCCTCGTTGCAGGAGAGCTTCACCACCCTGGGCAAGGAGTTCGAGAAGGAACACCCGGGCACCAAGGTGAACTTCAGCTTCGGCGGCAGCGACACGCTCGCCGCGCAGATCACCGGAGGCGCGCCGGCCGACGTCTTCGCCGCCGCGAGCACCAAGACCATGGCGCTCGTGACCGACAAGAAGGACAACGCCACCACGCCGGTCACCTTCGTCCGCAACCAGCTCGAGATCGCGACCCTGCCGGGGAACCCGGACAAGGTCTCCTCCCTCAAGGACCTCGCCAAGTCGGGCCTCAAGGTCGTGCTGTGCGACAAGACGGTGCCCTGCGGCGCCGCCGCGCAGAAGGCCCTGGCGGCCGGCGATCTGAAGCTCACGCCGGTCTCCTACGAGCAGGACGTCAAGAGCGCCCTGACGAAGGTCGAACTGAAGGAGGCCGACGCGGCGGTCGTGTACCGGACCGATGTGAACGCGGCGGGTGACAAGGTGGAGGGCGTGGAGTTCCCCGAGTCCGCCGACGCGATCAACGACTACCCGATCACCCTCCTCAAGAACGCGCCCAACGCCACGGCCGCCAAGGCGTTCATCGCGCTCGTGAGGTCCGCCGAGGGCCAGAAGGTCCTGACCGGGGCCGGGTTCCTCAAGCCATGACCTCCGAGGACCGGACGGACACCCCGGCGGAGACCCTGGAGGGCGCGCCGCGGCGACGCCGTGGACGGGGACCGGCGGAAAGACGCCCCGGCCGGGGCGGTGGGGGCGTCCCCCGAAACCCCTTCCGGGGCCTCCCCCGAAGCACCTTCCGGGGCCTCCCCCGAAGCACCTTCCGGGGCGCCCCCCGAAGCACCTTCCGAGGCGTCCCCCTCCCCCTCCTCCTCCCCGCCCTCGTCGGCCTGGCCTTCCTGCTCCTCCCCCTGATCGCCCTCCTCGTGCGCGCCCCCTGGAGCACGCTCCCCGACCAGCTGACGAGCGCCGAGGTCTGGGAGGCCCTGCGCCTGTCCCTCGTCTGCGCGACGGCGTCGACCGCGGCGAGCCTCGTGATCGGCGTCCCGCTGGCCTGGCTGCTGGCCCGCACGGAGTTCCCCGGCCGCAGCCTGGTCCGCGCCCTGGTGACGCTGCCGCTCGTGCTGCCCCCCGTGGTGGGCGGCGTGGCCCTCCTGCTCGCCCTCGGCCGCAACGGCGTGGTCGGCCAGTGGCTGGACTCCTGGTTCGGCATCACGCTGCCGTTCACCACGGCAGGGGTGATCGTCGCGGAGACGTTCGTGGCGATGCCGTTCCTGGTCATCAGCGTGGAGGGCACGCTGCGGGCGGCCGACCCCCGCTACGAGGAGGCGGCCACGACTCTGGGCGCCTCCCGCTTCACGGCGTTCCGCCGCGTGACGCTCCCTCTGATCGCCCCCGGCATCGCCGCCGGCGCGGTCCTGGCCTGGGCCCGAGCGCTGGGCGAGTTCGGCGCGACGATCACGTTCGCCGGCAACTTCCCCGGCCGCACCCAGACCATGCCCCTGGCGGTGTACCTGGCCCTCCAGAACAACCCCGACGCGGCGATCGCCCTCAGCCTGACCCTCCTGGCGGTCTCCATCGCGGTACTGGCAGGTCTGCGGGACCGCTGGATGACGGCATGAGCACGGACAAGAAGGCAGCGGCACGAGACGGACGAGGACAGCTTGGCGGCACGATGAAGAAGACCCACCCGGCAGCCGCCGACGGCGCTCAGCCCCCGCAAGGGCCAGCCGCACCCGCATCCGAAACCGGCACGGGCGGTGCGGGTGGAAACCACAGCCCGGCCGAAGGCGGGGCGCCCACCCCTCACCCGCACCAGCCTTCGTCCCCCGCCCTCGACACCCGCCTCCTCCTCACCCGCCCCGGATTCAGCCTGGACCTCCGCCTCACCGCCACCCAAGGCGAGGTACTCGCCCTCCTGGGCCCCAACGGCGCCGGCAAGACCACCGCCCTGCGCGCCCTAGCCGGCCTCCTCCCCCTCTCCGACGGCCACCTCCACCTCGACGGCACGGACCTCACCCACACACCCCCGGAATCCCGCCCCGTGGGCGTCGTCTTCCAGGACTACCTCCTCTTCCCCCACCTCACCGCCCTGGACAACGTCGCCTTCGGTCCCCGCTGCCAGGGCGCCACACGAGCAGAAGCCCGCGCCCAGGCCACCGCCTGGCTCACCCGCATGGGCCTCGCCGACCACGCCGGCACCAAGCCCCGCCACCTCTCCGGCGGCCAGGCCCAACGCGTCGCCCTGGCCCGAGCCCTCGCCACCCACCCCCGCCTGCTCCTCCTCGACGAACCCCTCGCCGCCCTCGACGCCCGCACCCGTCTGGAAGTCCGCGCCCAACTCCGCCATCACCTGGCCGAGTTCGACGCCGTGGCGATCCTCGTCACCCACGACCCCCTGGACGCCATGGTCCTCGCCGACCGTCTCGTGGTGATCGAACACGGCCGCGTGGTCCAAGAGGGCAGCCCGTCCGACATCGCCCGCCGCCCCCGTACGGACTACATCGCCCAGCTCGTCGGCCTGAACCTCTACAAGGGCCGTTCGGACGGCCACACCATCACCCTGGACGCGGGCCCGTCCATCACCACCACCGAGACCCTCTCCGGCGAGGTCTTCGTCGCGTTCCCCCCAAGCGCGGTCACCCTCTACCGCGACCGCCCCACCGGCTCCAGCGCGCGCAACCTCTGGCGCTGCCAGGTCGCCGGCCTGGAAACCCACGGCGACCAGATCCGCGCCGACCTCACCGGCGAACTCCCCCTCGCCGCCGACCTCACCACGGTCGCCGCGGCCGAACTCGGCCTGCACCCCGGCGCGGAGGTGTGGGCGACGGTCAAGGCGACGCAGACACACGCCTATCCGGCGTAACGCGCGACGGCAACGGCGTACGGCAGACGAAAGGGGCCCCGCCTGAGCGGGGCCCCTTTCTCGTCCGCGACCTCAGTCCTCGTACGCATCCAACGGCGGGCAGGAACACACCAGGTTCCGGTCACCGAAGGCCTGGTCGATCCGCCGCACCGGCGGCCAGTACTTGTCGGCCGCCGACACACCGGCCGGGAAGACGGCCTCCTCGCGCGTGTACGCGTGCTCCCACGCCCCGCCCAGCGCGGCGGCCGTGTGCGGAGCGCCCCGCAGCGGGTTGTCGTCGGCCGGCCACTCCCCCGTGCCGACCTTCTCGATCTCCGCCCGGATGGCGATCATCGCGTCGCAGAACCGGTCCAGCTCGACGATGTCCTCGGACTCGGTCGGCTCGATCATCAGCGTGCCGGCCACCGGGAACGACATGGTCGGCGCGTGGAAGCCGTAGTCGATGAGCCGCTTGGCCACGTCGTCGACGCTCACGCCGGTCGCCTTGGTCAGCGGCCGCAGGTCGATGATGCACTCGTGCGCGACGAGCCCGCCCGGCCCGGTGTACAGCACCGGGTAGTGCGGCTCCAGCCGCTTGGCGATGTAGTTGGCGCTGAGGACCGCCACCTGCGTGGCCCGCTTCAGCCCCTCGCCGCCCATGAGCCGGACGTACGCCCACGAGATCGGCAGGATGCCGGCGGACCCCCAGGGCGCGGCCGAGATGGGCCCGACGCCCGTCTCGGGCCCGGCCTCCGGCTGCAGCGGGTGGTTCGGCAGATACGGCGCCAGGTGCGCCCGCACGCCGACCGGGCCGACGCCCGGACCGCCGCCGCCGTGCGGGATGCAGAAGGTCTTGTGCAGGTTGAGGTGCGAGACGTCGCCGCCGAAGTGCCCGGGCTTGGCGAGCCCCACCAGCGCGTTGAGGTTGGCGCCGTCGACGTACACCTGGCCGCCGGCCTCGTGCACCTGCGCGCAGATGTCGGCGACGTGCTCCTCGAACACGCCGTGCGTGGACGGGTACGTGATCATCAGCACCGCCAGCTCGTCGCGGTGCTGCTCGATCTTCGCCCGCAGGTCCTCGACGTCGATCTCGCCGTCCTCGGCGGTCTTCACGACGACGACCTTCATCCCGGCCATCACGGCGCTGGCGGCGTTCGTGCCGTGCGCGGACGAGGGGATGAGGCACACGGTCCGCTGCTCGTCACCGTTGGCCCGGTGGTATCCGCGGACGGCGAGCAGTCCGGCCAGCTCGCCCTGCGAACCGGCGTTGGGCTGCAGGGACACCTTGTCGTAGCCGGTGACCTCGGCGAGCTGCTCCTCCAGCTCCCGGATCAGCGTCAGGTACCCCTGCGCCTGCTCGGCGGGCGCGAAGGGGTGCAGCTGCCCGAACTCGGGCCAGGTGACCGGCTCCATCTCGGTCGTCGCGTTGAGCTTCATCGTGCAGGAGCCCAGCGGGATCATGCCCCGGTCGAGCGCGTAGTCCCGGTCGGCGAGCCGGCGCAGGTAGCGCAGCATCGCGGTCTCGGAACGGTGCTGGTGGAAGACGGGGTGGGTGAGGAAGTCGTCGTCGCGCAGCAGGCCGCCCGGCAGGGTCTCCCCGGCGACCGCGTCCAGTGACTCGACGTCGCCCTCGACCCCGAAGGCCGCCCACACGGCGGCGAGCTGGGCCCGCCTTGTCGTCTCGTCGCAGGCGATCGACACGTGGTCGGCGTCGACGAGACGCAGGTTGACGCCGTTCTCGCGCGCGGCGGCCACGACGTCGCCGGCCCTGCCCGGCACCCGCACGGTCAGCGTGTCGAAGTAGGCGCCGTGCACGACCTCGGCGCCGCCGGCCTTCAGGCCCTCGGCGAGGATGGTGGCGTACCGGTGGGTGCGCCGCGCGATGCCCTTGAGCCCCTCGGGCCCGTGGTAGACGGCGTACATCCCGGCCATCACGGCGAGCAGCACCTGCGCCGTACAGATGTTGCTGGTGGCCTTCTCCCGCCGGATGTGCTGCTCACGGGTCTGCAGCGCCAGTCGGTACGCCTGGTGGCCGTCCGCGTCCACGGACACCCCGACGAGCCGTCCGGGCAGGCTGCGCGCGAACTTCTCCTGTACGGCCATGTAGCCGGCGTGCGGCCCGCCGAAGCCCATCGGCACGCCGAACCGCTGGGTGGTGCCCACCGCGATGTCCGCGCCCAGTTCGCCGGGCGACTTCAGCAGCGTCAGGGCGAGCAGGTCGGCGGCGACGGTGACGAGGGCGCCGAGCTCGTGCGCCTGGTCGATGACCGGCTTGATGTCGCGTACGGCTCCGGAGGCGCCGGGGTACTGGAGGAGCACGCCGTTGATCTCACGCGAGGCGATGTCGGCCGGGATGCCGTCGCTCAGGTCGGCGACGACGACCTCGACGCCCGTCGGCTCGGCGCGCGTCTCGATGACGGCGATGGTCTGCGGAAGGGCGTCGGCGTCGACCAGGAACAGGCCCTTCTTGTTCTTCCCCATGCGCCGGGACAGCGCCATGGCCTCGGCGGCGGCCGTGCCCTCGTCGAGCAGGGAGGCGCCGGATGTGGGCAGGCCGGTGAGGTCGGCGACCATGGTCTGGAAGTTGAGCAGCGCCTCCAGGCGGCCCTGCGAGATCTCCGGCTGGTACGGCGTGTAGGCCGTGTACCAGGCGGGGTTCTCCATCACGTTGCGCAGGATGACGGGGGGCGTGAAGGTGCCGTAGTAGCCGAGCCCGATCATGGAGTCGAGCACCTGGTTGCGGTCGGCGAGCGAACGCAGCTCGGCCAGCACCTCGGCCTCGGTGCGGGCCTGCGGCAGTTCCAGGGCATCGGCGTTCTTGATCACGTCCGGCACGGCGGCGGCGGTCAGCTCGTCCAGCGAGCCGTACCCGACGTGCGCGAGCATCTTGGCCCGCGCCTCGTGGTCGGGACCGATGTGACGCTGCTCGAAGGGGATTCCCTTCTCAAGCTCGGAGAGCGGAGTGCGGTGGGCGGTCATTGCGGAGGCCTCCTGGTCTGACGCGACCTTCGAGGGGCACCACGGCGCGGGTACCCGGACGGCCTCCCCCTCTGTCATCTCAACCTGAGAGCTTCACCGGGTCGCCCGAGAGCTCCCGGCTTTCACCGTCGGTGAGAGCGGAAGCCGTCGACACCCGCCCTGCTTTCCAGAGTGACCTCGTCCGTGCGGTACGTGGGCCTGAGAGATTCCGGGGAGGATTTGCTCCTTCGGCGCCTCCGGACAGTGCCCGGAGGACTCTCCCGCACGGGGTCAGCAGCCGCTGTCAGCCTACCAGTGAGCACATCGGACCGGACTTCGAGTGGCCGCTTGCTCCAATGTGCTCTTTTGTAGTGCTTACGAATGAGTTGCGACCAAGAGGAGGGCCCGTGCAGACCGACATCGATCCGCGCAACCTGATCGGCCGCAAGGCGTTCGACCGCAACGGCACCAAGATCGGCACCATCGACGAGGTCTACCTCGACGACGCGACCGGCGTGCCGGAGTGGGCGGCCATACGCACGGGCCTCTTCTCGCGCGACGCCTTCGTCCCCCTGGAGCCCAGCGAACTGGTCGAGGGCACCCTCCACATCCCCTTCGACCGCTCCCTCATCAGGGACGCCCCCGACTTCGGCGTGGGCCGCCACCTCTCCCCCGACCAGGAACTCCAGCTCTACCACCACTACGGCCTCCACACGCCCCCACCCCCGCCCACAGACCGGGACTTCGGCACCCTGGCAACAACAGAAGACGTAACAACCACCCCAGAAGACCCCTGACCCCCACACCATCCGAGGGCCCCCACCCGACTCCCCCTACAACAGCCGCCCAACAACCGCCCCCCGGGCCGACTCCCCCACCACGACGGCCCACAACCCACCCCCCGGCCGCCTCCACCCACCCCGGCGGCCTACGACCCGCGCCCCGGCCGCCTCCACCCACCACGGCAGCCAAGAACCCGACGCCCGCCGACTCCACCCACCACCTGCGGCCCCCGGCCCCCGGCCGACTCCACCCGCCCGCTTGACCGCAAGGCCGAGCCGCAGCCGCCCCACTCACCCTCCGGCAGCCGCCGGCGGCGCTCAGCCCCCGCAAGGGCCACCCGCACCCGACGACGAAACTGTCATGGGTGGTGCGGGTGGGCACCCACATCCACGACCAACGGCAACGGCTCAGCCAACGTCAACTCAGGATCGTCGGCCCGAAACGTCCGCACCCGCCCCGGCTCCGACCCCGGCGTCTCGAACCGCACCGTCACCCGCCCCAGCCCACTCCCCTGCACCCACCCATGCCCGAACACGGCATGCCGCACGTCATGCCCCGCAGGCCACCGCCGCTCCACCACGACATCCCGCACCTCGGCGGACTCCTCCTCCGCCTCCTCCACATCCAGTTCCACGCTCTCCCCCGCCGCCTGCGCGAACAGGTCCTCCTGCGTGTAGTCGGCCAGCCCGCTCACCCCCACCCCCAGCAACCGCACCCCACCCGTCGTGTCCACGGACTCCAGCAACCGCGCCGCGGCCTCCCGCACCACCGCCGGATCATCCGTCGGCCCCCGCAACGTCTCGGACCGCGTCAGCGTCGAGAAGTCGTACCGCCGCACCTTCAGCACGATGGTCCGCCCCGACAGCCCGGCCCCGCGCAGCCTCCGCACGCACCGGTCCGCCAGCCGCCGCACCTCCATGCCCACCCGGATCCGGTCGTGGATGTCCACGTCGTAGGTGTCCTCGACCGACACCGACTTCGCCTCCCGCTCGGCCACCACGGGCCGCTCGTCGTGCGCGAGCGCCATGGCGTACAGCGCCTGCCCGTGCGCCTTCCCGAGCAGCCGTACGAGCTCGTCCTCGCCCGCCTCCGCGAGGTCGTCCACCGTGGTGATCCCGGCCCGCCGCAGGTGGTCCCCCGTCGCCGGCCCCACCCCCGGCAGGGTCCGCACCGGCATGGGCCCGAGCATCGCCCGCTCGGTCCCCGGCTGGATCACCACCAGCCCGTCGGGCTTGGCCTCCTCGGAGGCGATCTTCGCGAGCATCTTGGAGGCGGCGAGCCCGACGGACCCCGTCAGCCCGGTCACCGCCCGTATGTCGGCGCGCAGCTTCTCGCCCACCAGCCGGGCCGACGCCTCGTCCCAGGCCGCGCCCCCGGCCTCCAGGTCCACGAACGCCTCGTCCAGGCTCAGCGGCTCCACCAGCGGCGACAGCTCGTGCAGCAGCCCCATCACCTGCTCGCTGATCGCCCGGTAGAACCCGAACCGCGGCACCAGGTACGCGGCGTTCGGCGCCAGCCGCCGCGCCTGGGCCATCGGCATCGCGGACCGCACCCCGAAGACCCGCGCCTCGTACGAGGCCGTGGCCACCACCCCGCGCGGCCCCAGCCCGCCCACGATGACGGCCTTCCCGCGCAGACTCGGCTTGGACGCCTGCTCCGCCGAGGCGTAGAAGGCATCCATGTCGAGATGCAGGATGGTGGGCGCGTTTCTCACATATCCGATGCTGCCCTACGCCACTGACAACGCCCCCTCGGCGCCGGCGTCACA
The DNA here is from genome assembly GCF_054850255.1 of Streptomyces sp. 7R007. Classification (NCBI taxonomy): domain Bacteria; kingdom Bacillati; phylum Actinomycetota; class Actinomycetes; order Kitasatosporales; family Streptomycetaceae; genus Streptomyces; species Streptomyces sp. 7R007. Next base: position 127,421 of record NZ_JBTWMV010000022.1, read on the forward strand.
CCGCCCGGTTGCGCCGCCGCGCCAGTTCGTCCGCCGGGTTGTGACCGACCAGCGTCTCGCCGGTGTCGATGCGCTCGCCGTGCAGCTGCGACAGCGCGCTCTCCACGTCCCGCCACACCACGCCGACGGCGATGCCGAAGATGCCCTGGCCGCCCTGGAGCAGCGCGTGCACCTCGTCCGGCGACGTGCACTCGTAGACGGTGGCGCCGTCGCTCATCAGCGTCATGCGCTCCAGGTCGCGAAAGCCCCGCTCGCGCAGGTGCTGGACGGCGGTGCGGATGTTCTGCAGGGACACACCGGTGTCCAGGAACCGCTTGACGATCTTCAGGACGACGACGTCCCGGAAGCTGTACAGCCGCTGCGTCCCCGACCCGTAGGCGGGCCGCACGCTGGGCTCGACCAGCCCGGTGCGCGCCCAGTAGTCGAGTTGCCGGTAGGTGATGCCGGCGGCCGCACAGGCCGTCGGGCCGCGATAGCCGATCTGCTCGGACGCCATGGACGTCGCCCCTCCGCTCGGCACGGCCGTCGGTCGCTGCGGAGCGTGACCGGCCGCACTGCTGTGAAGCGGATACGGACCGCTCGCCCCCGAACTCCGTCCGGGGGCACCCCCAGCCGTACCGTCGCCGCTGCTGCTCACGCCGACCTCCGTCCTTGACCTGCCTTCTCGACGGTAGGCAGCCACCAGGGGTGCGTCAACGACCGCCACACTCGGCACGCCGAGTGATAATCACCCTGAGAGTGGTTTCCCGTACCCAACCGCGGGGAAAGGCTAGCCGAATGCGCTGCAAGCAGGCCGCAAGACGCTCTCACTCGCCGCTGGCAATTGCCGGCATTTGAGGCGTAACCGCCCGTGAACCGGCCCGTCACGAAGTCATACGTCCGCCGGGCCGGTCCCGTCTCACTGGCTGCTGGTGCCGAAGTCCTCGGGCGAGATCTGGTCGAGGAACTCGCGGAACTTCTCCACCTCGTCCTCCTGCTCGTCAGGGATCGCGATGCCCGCGTCGTCGAGCACGCCGTCACTGCCGTAGATCGGCGTTCCGGTGCGCAGGGCCAGCGCTATGGCATCGGACGGGCGGGCGCTCACCTCGACGCCGCTGGCGAAGACCAGCTCGGCGTAGAAGACGCCCTCACGCAGGTCCGTGATGCGCACTTCGGTGAGCTCCTGGCCGACGGCCTCCAGCACGTCCTTGAACAGGTCGTGGGTCAGCGGCCTGGCGGGGGCCATGCCCTGCTGGGCGAAGGCGATCGCCGTCGCCTCCCCCGGCCCGATCCAGATGGGGAGGTAGCGGTCGCCTCCCACTTCACGCAGGAGCACGATCGGTTGGTTGGAGGGCATTTCGACCCGGACACCTACGACATCGAGCTCGTTCACACAGCAACCCTAGGCCGTGCCCGGGACGTTTGGGTAGTCGGGCAGGAAACGGGACCCCGATCCGGCCTCCGGCACGGGCGTGGGCCGGGCTCAGGGCAGACGCACGCCGAGAGCGGTCTGCACGAGCGCCGCGTGGAGCCTCACGGTGAGCGCCGCCAGCTCCTTCGTGCGGGCCTCCGCATGGGCCCTGGTCTGCGGATTGCGGTGCCGCTTGAGCGGGGCGACGACCTGGTCCACCAGGCCGGCCTCGCGGTCGGCGGCGGCCTTCATCACCCGCAGGTGACGCGGTTCGATCCCGAACCGGCCCAGTTCCACCACGAGCGTGGCGACAGTGACCGCCTCCGCGTCGTACGCGCCGTCCGGCAGCGGGGCCAGGAGCCCGTACGACTCCCACTCCGCCAGCTCCGCCTCGCCGATCCCGGCGGCGGCCATGAGCTCGGAGCGGCCGATCCGGGCCGCCGTGGGCCCCTCCGCGGGCTCCGGAACGGGCTCGCCGTCCCGCTGGCGGCCCACCGCGGGCAGGGGCAGGGCCTCGCCGCGCTCCATGGCGTCCAGGTGCTCCCGGATCACCTTGAGCGGCAGGTAGTGGTCCCGCTGCATCCGCAGCACGTGACCGAGACGTTCGACGTCGTCCGCGCTGAACTTGCGGTACCCCGACGGGGTGCGCTGCGGCTCGATGAGCCCTTCCGACTCCAGGAAGCGGATCTTGGAGATGGTGACTTCGGGGAACTCGTCGCGCAGCACGTTCAGCACTGTGCCGATGCTCATCAGCCCACTGTCCGTGGCGGCGGTACCGTGGCCGGCACCGCCGCTCGGTGTTCGAAGCATGGACCTTCCCTGGGGTCTCCCCGGACGGAGTCTGGGGGAGGGTCAGTAGCCCCGCTGGCTCGCGTAGAACACCAGCCGGTACTTGCCGATCTGCACCTCGTCGCCGTTGTGCAGGGCGACCTGGTCGATGCGCTCGCGGTTGACGTAGGTGCCGTTGAGGCTGCCCACGTCGGCCACCGTGAACGACCCGTCCTGGGCGCGGCGGAACTCCACGTGCCGGCGCGAGACGGTGACGTCGTCCAGGAAGATGTCGCTCTGCGGGTGACGGCCGGCCGTGGTCAGGTCGCCGTCCAGCAGGAAGCGGCTGCCGGAGTTCGGACCGCGGCGCACGACCAGCAGGGCGGAGCCCAGCGGCAGCGCGTCGACGGCGGCCTGCGCCTCGGGCGAGAGCGCCGGCAGCTGCGTCTGGCCGGTGGCCTCGGCGTCGTACGCCTCCAGGCCGGAGATGGAGATCGTTGACGTGGTCTCGGACGGCCGCTCGGCAGCGGCGCCCGCCCGCAGCGGCGCGCCGCAGTTGGAGCAGAAGCGGCTGTTCTCCGCGTTGCGGTTACCGCACCTCGTACACACAAGGGCCGACATAGGGGAAAACCCTCCACCCGTACTTGAGGTTGACGGTTGCCCGAAACCTATGCCTCCGGACTGTGCAGGGTCAACCGACGGCGCGCCCGGACCCGCGACCTGGTCCCGGAACAGCGGACGCTGGCCTTCCGCGTCTGGCTGTGCGCGATGGCGAGCGGTGGCGTTGTCGCTGCCCTCTCGCGCGCTCTTGCCGAACAACTTCGCAAACAACTTCACGGGCGATTCCCCTTGACCGAAACAGACCCGCCCGTGGGGCAGGACGAACCCTGATTGCATACACCGGCCGACCCGGACATTCTCACAACGTCCGTATCCACCAGACAGTTTCCACCACGCACCACCTCTTCGGTGCGCCGACCCCCCGCAACCTCATGCCCTCGCCGGACGTCCCCCATGCACCCCCGGTTCACTGGGAGGACGACCGAGCGTAGTCAGGCTGCTTCGCCGCTCGCAAGGCGTCCACGACGATCTTGGTCGACCGTTCGACGGTAACGGTGGCCTGCTCCTTCTCGAGAGTCTGCACCACGCCTCCAGGGATGTTGAGCGCCGGTTCGAGGTCCTCCGGCTTGCCGATGACCTTGAAACGATAGGGCGCGTTGATCTTGTTCCCGTCGACGTCCACGCTCTTGCCGGAGTCGGTGAGGTAGGTGTTCGCGACCACCCGCACACCGTTCACCTGGATCGCCTCCGCGCCCGCCGCGCGCAGCTCCTGGATCGCGTCCAGCAGCATGTCCGCCTCGACCGTTCCCTTCGTGTCCTCGATCGTCATCGTGATGCCGGGTCCCTGGGCGGCCACCGTGCCCGCCAGAATGCCGAGTTGCCTCTCCTTCTCGACCGTCTGCTTACGGGCCTCCTCGGCCTGGTCGGAGCTGTTCTCCAGCTCGTCGCGCTGCTTCTCCAGCCCCTGCTTCTCGTCCTCAAGACGCTGCGTACGGTCATCCAGTTCATCGAGGATCCGGACAAGATCCTCCTGCCGGGCCCCGCGCAGCGCGCTGTCGCTGTCGCTGTTCGAGGCGACCTGCACGGCCAGACCGAAACCGAGGCCGAACAACAGCACGGCGACGATGAGTTGGGCCCGGCTCACGCGCGGCGGCCACAGCCCCTTCACCAGCCGCTGCCGCCCGGTCAGCTCGGGCTGTGTGTCCCCGGGGGCGGGCGCCACGGCCTCGGGGGCCTCCTCCGCCGCCTCGGCGGGCACCTGCACCTCGGCGGGCACCTCTTCGGGCAGTTCCCTGCGCAGCGGGTTCCCCGGCGTCTCTTCCTTGTCGCTCATCGGCCTCACGCCCGGAACACGTGCCGGCGGATCGCCGCGGCGTTGGAGAAGATCCGGATCCCGAGGACGACCACGACACCCGTGGACAGCTGGGCGCCCACGCCCAACTTGTCGCCCAGGAAGACGATCAGCGCGGCCACGACCACGTTCGACAGGAACGACACCACGAAGACCTTGTCGTCGAAAATGCCGTCGAGCATGGCCCGCAGACCTCCGAAGACGGCGTCGAGCGCCGCGACCACGGCGATCGGCAGATAAGGCTCGACGACCGCCGGAACCTCAGGCCGGACCAACAGTCCGGCCACGACTCCCACGACGAGGCCCAGTACGGCGATCACGATGTGCCCTTCTCAGTTTTTCTCGGTTTTCGGCTGTGCTGTACGTACGATCACGCTCGGCGCGGCGGGCAGCCGGAGGTCGCTCTCGGTGGAGATGGCCGTCCGGATGCCGTAGTTCTCCTGCAGGGCGTGCAGATACAGGCCGTCGGCACTGTTCTGGAACCTGGTGCTCAGCCTGTTGCCGTCCCCCACCGCGAGCACCGTGTACGGCGGCACCAGCGGCCTGTTGTCGACCAGTATCGCGTCACCCGCGGCCCTGATCGCCGACAGCGCCGTCAGCCGCTGCCCGTTGATGGAGATGGCCTCGGCGCCCGACTCCCACAGCCCGTTGACCACGCGCTGCATGTCCCGGTCGCGCACCCGCCCGGTGTCGGAGAAACCGTCCGTCTCGCGCGGGTTGCCGTTGCCGCCGCTGGAGGCTTCCTTGGCGTCGTTGACGACCAGCTTCACCCCGGGGCCGTGCACGGCGACCGCACCGGACAGGATGCTCACCAGCTCCGTCTGGTCGCTGCCGCCGCTGTGCTTGAGGGCCTCCCGCTGGCGGGCGCTCACGTCGTCGCGCAGCTCGTCGACGGAGTGTTCGAGCTTGTCGGCCGCCGAGGTCTCCCGGTCGATGCGGTCGATCAGCTCCTGGCGCTCCTTGGCCACGACGGGAGCGGCCACCCGCGCCTGCGCCGCCCCGACCGTGACGACCAGAGCGGCGAGCACCAGACCCGCCGCGAGACCGAGCCGGGCCCGGAGGGTCTTCGGCATGCCGCCGGCCCCCGCGGCCTTCTTGCGGGCGGCCGCCTCGGCGTATCCGTCGTCGAGGCTGTGGTCCATGACGTTGGTGAGCAGGAACATGGACGCGTCCGGCCGCGAGGGGCGCGTGGGTGTGCTCCGAACGGGGGGCTGCTGCGGCATGCCGCACATCGTCGCACGTCGCGACCACTACCTCCGAATGGCCCCACCGGCGTGCCGGACAGGGCCCCTTGGGGACACCTGTCCGGCACGCACGCGTGCCGCGTCTTTCAGCGGCCGGCGCTGTCCACGACGGCCGACCACTCGTCGAGCAGGGCCTGGGCGGAGGCGTCGTCGGGCCCCTCGGCCCACAGATGCGTGACCGCCTCCGCCGGGTCGGGCAGCACCATGACCCACCGCCCGTCCGTCTCGACCACCCGCACGCCGTCCGTGGTGTCCACGAAGCGGTCTCCGGCCGCCTCGACGACCCGCCGCATCACGAGCCCCTTGACGGCCCACGGAGTCGCCAGATCGCGCTTGAGGACGTGCGCCCTGGGGATGCGGGCGTCGATCTGGCTGAGCGTGAGCTGCGTCCGCGCCACCAGGCCGATGAGCCGTACGAAGGCCGCCGTGCCGTCGAAGACGCTGCTGAACTCGGGGACGATGAAGCCGCCCTTGCCGTCGCCGCCGAAGATGGTCGAGTCGTCGCCGCCGACCCGGGTGAGGTCGTCCGGCGAGGTGGTCGTCCACTCCACCTGCGTGCCGTGATACGCCGCGACCTGCTCGGCGATACGCGTGGTCGTCACCGGCAGGGCCACTCGCCCGCTGCGCCGCTCGGCGGCGACCAGGTCGAGCAGCACGAGCAGGGCGCGGTCGTCCTCGATGATCCGGCCCTTCTCGTCGACCAGCGACAGCCGCTCGCCGACCGGATCGAACCGGACGCCGAACGCGGCCCGCGACGACGCCACGATCTCACCGAGCCGTACCAGCCCCGAGCGCCGCATGTCCGCGGTCTCCGTCGGCCGGGACTCGTCGAGACCGGGGTTGATGGTCAGCGAGTCCACGCCCAGCTTGCCGAGCAGGCTGGGCAGCACGAGGCCGGCGCTGCCGTTCGACGCGTCGACGACGACCTTCAGCCCGGACTCCGAGATGCCGGTCGTGTCCACGTTGCGCAGCAGCGAGCCGGTGTACGAGTCGAAGACGCTGGCCGGGAAGTGCAGGTCGCCGATCTCTCCCGGGAAGGCCCGCCGGTACTCCTGCCGCGCGAACACCCGGTCCAGCTTGCGCTGGCTGGCCTGCGACAGATCGGCGCCCTGACCGTCGAAGAACATGATGTCCACAGAGTCCGGCACCCCGGGCGTGGTCCGGATCATGATCCCGCCGGCACTGCCGCGCGCGGTCTGCTGCCGGGCCACCGGCAGCGGTACGTTCTCCAGGTCCCGTACGTCGATGGCGCTGGCCTGGAGCGCGGAGATGACCGCCCGCTTGAGGGCACGGGCACCACGCGAGTGGTCGCGCGCCGTCGTGACGGTCGAGCCCTTCTTGAGGGTCGTCGCGTAGGCGCCGGCGAGCCGCACGGCGAGCTCGGGAGTGATCTCCACGTTGAGGATCCCGGAGACGCCACGGGCGCCGAAGAGGTGCGCCTGTCCCCTGGACTCCCAGATCACCGAGGTGTTGACGAAGGCACCGGCCTCGATGGTCTTGAACGGGTAGACCCGCACATTGCCCTGCACGATCGATTCTTCACCGATCAGGCACTCGTCGCCGATGACCGCGCCGTCCTCGATCCGCGCCGCCCGCATGATGTCGGTGTTCTTCCCGACGACGCAGCCGCGCAGATTGCTGTGCTGCCCGACGTACACGTTGTCGTGCACCACGGCCTTGTGCAGGAAGGCCCCGCTCTTGACGACGACATTGGAGCCGACCACCGTGTGCTCACGGATTTCGGCGCCGGCTTCCACCTTGGCGTAGTCGCCGATGTAGAGCGGCCCGCGCAGAACGGCGTCCGGATGCACCTCGGCCCCCTCCGCCACCCACACGCCGGGAGAGAGCTCGAAACCGTCGATCTCGACGTCGACCTTGCCCTCCAGGACGTCGGCCTGCGCCTTCACGTAGCTCTCGTGCGTGCCGACGTCCTCCCAGTAGCCCTCGGCGACATAGCCGTAGATCGGCTTGCCTTCCTTCATCAGCTGCGGGAAGACGTCGCCGGACCAGTCGACGGGAACGTCGGGCTCGACATAGTCGAAGACCTCGGGCTCCATGACGTAGATGCCCGTGTTCACGGTGTCGGAGAAGACCTGCCCCCAGGTCGGCTTCTCGAGGAAGCGCTCGACCTTGCCCTCCTCGTCGACGATCGTGATGCCGAACTCCAGCGGATTGGGCACACGCGTCAGGCAGACGGTGACCAGCGCGCCCTTTTCCTTGTGGAAATTGATCAGCTCGGTGAGGTCGAAGTCGGTCAGGGCATCACCGGAGATGACGAGGAAAGCATCGTCCTTCAACGCCTCTTCGGCGTTCTTGACGCTTCCGGCGGTACCGAGTGGCTTCTCCTCATTGGCATAGGAGAGCTCCATTCCGAGCTCTTCACCGTCACCGAAATAGTTCTTGACCAAGGAGGCCAGGAACTGGACAGTGACGACAGTTTCGTTCAGCCCATGCCGTTTGAGCAGCCTCAGCACATGCTCCATGATCGGCCGGTTGGCCACCGGCAGGAGCGGCTTGGGCATGCTTGAGGTCATGGGGCGAAGGCGCGTGCCTTCGCCTCCGGCCATCACGACGGCCTTCATGTCGGAAGCGTCCTCCTCTAAGAGACGACGGTCTAGCCGACTTCACCCGTCCAGATTGTCGCGCACTTTTCCGCCAGGGGCCATCGAGCCACTACGACCGGATACTCGACGAGTTCAGTCGGCCATGGCGTCCGCACGGACCAGGCGGCGGACTTGTACCACGTAGAGGACTCCTGCCCACCAGTAGAGGGTTGTACCCCATCCTGCGAACGCCCATCCGAAAATAGCAGCGAGTGACGAGATCCATCCACTTCCGTCACTGAGCAGAAGCAGCGGGAAGGCGTACATCAGGTTGAACGTGGCCGCCTTGCCGAGGAAGTTCACCTGCGGCGGCGGATAGCCGTGACGCCTGAGGATGCCCACCATCACCAGCAGGACCAGCTCTCGCGCGACAAGTACAGCGGTCAACCAGATAGGCAGAATCTCGCGCCAGGTGAGGCCGACCAGGGTCGAGAGAATGTAGAGCCGGTCGGCCGCCGGGTCGAGCAGCCGGCCCAGGCTGCTGATCTGGTTCCACCGCCTCGCCAGCTTGCCGTCCAGGTAGTCGCTGACGCCGCTCAGAGCCAGGACGAGGAGCGCCCAGCCGTCGCTCTTGGGACCGCCGAACTCGGGCCTCAGGATGAGCCACAGGAAGAGCGGCACGCCGACGAGCCGCGCCATGCTGAGGATGTTGGGGATGGTGAGGACCCGGTCCGTCTGGACGCGGGTCTCCTGGACCTCCACCCGGGGGCCTCCTGTGGGAAACGTACCGACGATGCCCCCTGACCTTACCTCAACGCAAAAAAGCTCTGGCTCTTGGGCTGCGTGCCCAAGAGCCAGAGCTCTAAAAGGA
>NZ_JBTWMV010000220.1:0-202 GCF_054850255.1 Streptomyces sp. 7R007
TGCCATACCTCCGACGCTTGGATGCGTTGCTCCAGCCTTTCCGTGGGGTGGTCGCGGCATTCGAGGAGTTCTGGGCGTTCGGGCGGCGGATGAGGGTCAAGCCCTCGTGGTCGACCGGGTGCCAAGCGTGGTCGTGAGTGCGGAAGGTGAAGCCTTGTTCGTTGTTCGTGGTGTGGGCAAGGAGGGCACGACCCTGATGGGC
>NZ_JBTWMV010000221.1:0-200 GCF_054850255.1 Streptomyces sp. 7R007
GCGGAGTACGAGGCGGTACCGGCCGGACTGTCCGCCACCCTCGCCCTCGTCCAGGCCATGACCGACACCAACCTCACCGCACCCCTGTGGTGCCTCACCCAAGGCGCCGTCGCCACCACCACCGCCGACCCACTCCCCCACCCCGTCCAAGCACACATCTGGGGCTTCGGACGCGTCGCCGCCCTCGAACACCCCAAACT
>NZ_JBTWMV010000023.1:0-135782 GCF_054850255.1 Streptomyces sp. 7R007
CGGGTGTCGGTGCTGGTCAGTCGGCCGTGGTGATCCGGGGGGTTGGGGCTGGTCACCCGGCCTTTGCGGCTCGGATGTCGGGGGCGGTCACCCGGCCATGGTGATCCGGGGGTGGCGGCCGGTCGCCCGGCCGTCGGCACCTGCGGTGTCACTTCAGGCGTTCGTGGATCCGCTCGCGCAGCCACGTCATCGTGAACCCGCGCGGATCCACCTTCCCCGGCTGCCACTCCAGGTGCCCGATGACCGACCGCTCCGTCCAGCCGTGGTACCGGCACACCGCCGCCGCGGCCCTCTCGATCGCCTCCAGCTGCGCGTCGGGCCATGGGTCGACGCCGTCGCCGAGGTTCTCGCACTCGAAGCCGTAGAAGTGGCGGTTGCCGTCGGTGTTCGCCTCGTTGTCCGGCGGCAGCGCCTTCTCGGCGATCACCGCGCGCAGTACGTCGTCGTCGCCGAGACCCGCGTGGTTGGCGCGGCCGTAGCCGACCAGATGGACCGTGCCGTCCTTGGTGATCACGCCGTGGCACAGCGGACCGGGCAGCTCCGCGTAGCCGTCCCGGCACAGCTCGACGGTCCGCTCGGCGCCGCTGGTCACCGTGTGGTGGATCATCACGCCGTGCACCGGGCCCCAGGGCCCCTTGTGGTTGCGGTTGTGATGCTCCCAGTCGCCCACCTCGACGACCGTGACGCCCTCCGCCCGGAGACCGTCCAGAAAAGCGCTCGCGGACATGGGTGTCGCCATGACCGCCTCCTTCACACCGTGCCGACGGCCGCCGGGCGCGGCCGCTCGTGCCGGGTGTTTACCGAAAGTAAGGTGACGGTCACACATCGTTCCCGTCGCGAGCGATTGGATCCGGCCACGGCGTGGGTCCGGCCCGCTCGACGGAAACGCCCCGGTGTGCCCAGCGCGCCGATGATCCATTCCCGCTCTTTCGTGTAATAGCACGAGCACGCTCCGTGATGGAAGGCTTTGCCGTGCAGATCGCGATGCCCGGCCCAGATCGGTGCCGGCGCATGACCGGGAGGGCAATTCTCTATGTCGGTAGGCGAAGAGGTCCGTACGGAGCAGAGCAGGCCGCAGCAGAGTCTCGGTACGGCCGCCGCGCGGAACCTGGCCACCACGACCAAGTCCACACCCCAGATGCAGGAGATCAGCTCGCGCTGGCTGCTGCGCATGCTGCCGTGGGTGAACGTGCAGGGCGGCACCTACCGGGTGAACCGCCGACTGACCTACGCCGTCGGGGACGGACGCATCACGTTCGTGAAGACCGGCGACCGCGTCGAGGTCATCCCCGCGGAACTGGGCGAACTGCCCGCGTTGCGCGACTATGAGGACGAGGAGGTGCTCTCCGAGCTGGCCCGGCGCTGCCGGCAGCAGGAGTTCGCGCCCGGCGACGTGATCGCCGAGTCGGGCAGCCCGACCGACGAGGTGTACCTGCTGGCGCACGGCAGGGTGGAGAAGGTCGGCACGGGCCCCTACGGCGACGACGCCGTCCTCGGCGTGCTCGCCGACGGCGCCTACTTCGGCGACGCCGCCCTGCTCGGCCCCGACGCCGTGTGGGAGTGCACCACCCGCGCGGTCACCGCCTGCACGGTGCTGGTGCTGTCCCGCCAGGACGTCGAACAGGTCGCCGAGCGCTCCGACGCCCTGCGCGAGCACCTCCAGGACGTGCGCACCATCCCCGAGCAGCGCACCAACAAGTACGGCGAGAAGGAGATCGACCTCGCGGCCGGCCACACCGGCGAGCCCGACATCCCGCACACCTTCGTCGACTACGAGGCACGGCCGCGCGAGTACGAGCTCAGCGTCGCCCAGACCGTCCTGCGCATCCACACGCGCGTGGCCGACCTGTACAACCAGCCGATGAACCAGACCGAACAGCAGATCCGGCTGACGGTCGAGGCGCTCAAGGAGCGCCAGGAGCACGAGCTCGTCAACAACCGCGAGTTCGGACTGCTCAACAACTGCGAGTACGACCAGCGGCTGCAACCGCACGACGGCGTGCCCAGCCCCGACGACATGGACGAACTGCTGAGCCGGCGGCGCGGCACGAAGTTCTTCCTCGCCCATCCGCGCGCGATCTCCGCGTTCGGCCGCGAGCTGAACAAGCGCGGACTGGTGCCGGAGACCATCGACATGGCCGGCAACCGCATCCCCACCTGGCGCGGGGTGCCGATCTTCCCGTGCAACAAGATCCCGGTCACCGAGGCCCGTACGACGTCGATCATCGCGATGCGTGTCGGCGAGGAGGAGCAGGGCGTCATCGGCCTGAGGCAGGCCGGCATCCCGGACGAGATCGAGCCGAGCCTGTCCGTGCGCTTCATGGGCATCAACGAACAGGCGATCATCAAGTACCTGGTGACGGCCTACTACTCGGCGGCGGTCCTCGTGCCGGACGCGCTCGGGGTGCTGGAGAACGTAGAGATCGGCCGCTGGAGGTGACGTTTCTGCACCTCGGAGCGGTGTCCTCGGCCATGGCGGAGGGTAGGTCCCGGTCGTACGCGCCCAGCCCAAGCGGAAGCGCCACCGTCCGCGGACTGACCGAGGGGGACCCCATGGCCGAGTTCACGACGCGTACCCGACCGCACACCGCCGCAGCGCAGCCGCCGGACGGCCACGAGGCGGCGGCGATCCTGGAGCGCACCCGGGCCCTCGTCGACCCCGAGCTGCGCGCCGCGCTCGACTCGCTGCCCGGCTCCATGCGCCGCGTCGCGCTCTACCACTTCGGCTGGGAGCACGCCGACGGCACCCCGGCGGCGGGCAACGCGGGCAAGGCGATACGCCCGGCGCTCGTCCTCGCCGCGGCCGCCGCGCTCGGCGGGCCGAGGGCGCGCACCAGCGCCGTACGGGCCGCCGCGGCGGTGGAGCTGGTGCACAACTTCACGCTGCTGCACGACGACGTGATGGACCGCGACACCACCCGCCGCCACCGCCCCACCGCCTGGACCGTGTTCGGCGACGCCGACGCGATCCTCGCCGGGGACGCCCTGCAGGCCCTCGCCCTCGGCCTGCTCGCCGAGGACCCGCACCCGGCGTCCGCGGCGGCCGCCGCCCGGCTCGCCGCCTGTGTCGTCGAACTCTGCGCCGGCCAGCACGCCGACACGGCGCTGGAGCGGCGCGACCCCGGCGAGGTCACCCTCGACGAGGTGCTCACGATGGCCGAGGCCAAGACCGGCGCGCTGCTGGGGTGCGCCTGTGCGCTGGGCGCGCTGTACGCGGGCGCGGAGCGGGCGGACGTCGAGGCGCTGGACGCGTTCGGCCGCGAGGCCGGGCTCGCCTTCCAGCTGATCGACGACGTCATCGGGATATGGGGCGACCCGCACCGCACCGGCAAGCCGGCCGGGGCCGACCTGGCCGCCCGCAAGAAGTCCCTGCCCGTGGTCGCCGCGCTCACCTCGGGCACCCCGGCGGCCGCGGAGCTGGCCGGGCTGTACCGGGCGCCGCACACCGAGAAGGAGGATCTGGAGCGCACCGCCCTCGCCGTGGAGCGGGCCGGCGGACGCGACTGGGCGCAGGCCCAGGCGGCCGACCGAATGGCCCGGGCGATGCAGGAGCTGTCCCGCGCGGTCCCCGCCCCGGAGGCGGCGGGCGGTCTGCTGGCCCTGTCCGAGTTCGTCACCCGCCGCACCGGCTAGGCGCTCGCGGCGGTCGCCCCAGGCCCCGAGGACCCCCGGAGCCCCCCTCCGCCGCGCGGCTCCTGACCCCGCGCGGTGGGCGGGGCTCCGGGCCGGGCCGGTCCTGCACAGCCCCACGGTGTGCGGGACCGCCCGCTTGCCCCGTGCCACCCGCTAGTCTCAACTTCCGTGAGTCCAGGGCTGTTTCAGACGGAGGGGGAGCACATGGGCGTGGCGATCCGGACGGCGGACGACGTCGACCGCGAGCTGGTGATCCGGCTGCTGGACGAGGCGTTCCAGGACGACCCGGTCAGCAACTGGGTCTTCCCCGGCACCGAGCACCGCCGCCGGGCACACCCGCGGCTGATGGCCGCCTTCACCGACGCCGTCCTCGCCGAGGGACGCGTCCACGTCACCGAGGACGGCAACGCCTGCGCGCTGTGGCTGCCCACGCCCGCCGACGCGCACGAGCCGGACGACGACGGCCCCGCCCGGCTGCGCGCCGCCGTCGACCCGGACAACGAGCGCGTCGAGCTGATCGGCAGGCTCACCCAGGACATCCACCCCGCGGGCCGCGCCCACGAGTACCTGTGGATGATCGGCGTGTCACCCGCCCGCCAGGGCGAGGGCCTGGGCACCGCGCTGATCTCCGGCGTCCTCGACCGCTGCGACCGCGAGGGCCTGCCCGCCTACCTGGAGGCCAGCAGCGCCCGCAGCCGCGCGCTGTACCAGCGCCTCGGCTTCGCCGACACCGGCGCCCCGCTCCGGCTCCCCGACGGCCCGCTCATGTGGCCGATGTGGCGCGAGCCCCGCGCCTGAGCCGGCCTGGCGGCCTACCCTGGGGGCATGGACACAGACGCACACGTCTGCCCCGTCTGCGGACAGCCCGTGGAGACGGTCGTGCGGCGCCACAGGACGCTGGGCGCGTGGGTCCCGAGATGGGTGCCGGGCCCCTGCCACAACCCCGAGTGCGCGGCCTACGTCCCCGCGGGCGCCCACCCCGGGGACGAGCGCGGGGAGAACGCCGCGAACACATCCTGAACCGGTACCGGAAATCCGGACCCGGCTCCGACGAGCCTGCCCGAGCAGCGGTGTCTCCAGGGCAGGGCGGCCCGGCCGAGGCCGTAACGTGAGCGCATGAGCGACCCGCGCCCGTCCCCGATCCTGCACCTGACCGAACGCGCCCTGTGGGAGGAGGCCCGCGCGAAGGGCACGTACGAGATCTCCACCCGTGGCCGCACCCTCCAACAGGAGGGCTTCATCCACTGCTCCACCCGCGCCCAGCTGCCCGCCACGGCCGCCCGCTTCTTCACCGGCGCCGACGACCTGGTGGTCCTGGTCATCGCCCCGGACCGGCTCGACGCCCCGCTGAGGTACGAGGCGAGCAAGCCCGGCGGCGAGGAGTTCCCCCACGTCTACGGCCCGATCCCGGTGACCGCGGTCGTCGGCGTCGAGGAGTGGCAGTGGCGTCAGCCGACGCACTCCGGGTGACGGCCGGTCAGGCAGTACAGCCCGCCGGCCGGATCACGCATCACCGTCCACGTGGAGTGGCGGGCGACGAACCGCGCGCCCAGCCGCTCGTGCTCCGCGCGGGTCGCCTCGACCTCCGCACAGGCGAGGTCGAGGTGGGCGCCCGGCTCCCGTTCCCCGTCGAGGCGTTGCAGCAGGACGCGGATCGGCAGCCCGGCCGGCTGCACCAGCACATGGAATTCCGCCGGCGACCCCGGCCGGGACTCCCAGCCGTCCAGCAGGCCGCTCCAGAAGCCGACTTCGGCGTCGAACGCGGAGGGCGGGACGTCGAGGCAGACCTGGTCGAGGCGGCTGCCGCGCACGACGGGCGGCCGGACGGACTCGCCCCGCTCCCACGGGCCGACGCAGAAGGGCTGCCCGGCGGGCGAGCCGAGCACCGCCCAGCGAGCGTGTCCGGCGACCAGTGACGCCCCCCGGCGCAGCGACGCCTCCACGAACGCCGGCACGTTTTCGACCGCGAAGTCCGGATGAGCGCCGCCCTCGCCCGAGACCACCCCCTGCACCTTCACGGCCGCGTGCGCGTCGTCCGGCAGCAGGGTCACGAACTCCTGCCGCTCCCCGCGCCGTTCGGACAACCGCGGGTCCGTCACCGCCGTCCAGAACGCGCAGGCACGATCGAAGCGCGCCAAGGGCCGGTCGACGAACGCGTGGGTCCAGCGGACCCGCCGGCTCATCCCTTGCGCTCCATGAACCGCAGCATGTTCCCCGCCGGGTCCCGGAACGCGCAGTCCCGCACCCCGTACGGCATGTCCATCGGCTCCTGCAGGATCTCGGCGCCGGATTCCCGGACGCGGGCGAAGAGGGCGTCGCAGTCCTCGGTGGTGAAGTTGACCCCGCGCAGCACGCCCTTGGCCAGCAACTGCTCCATCGCGTCCCGGTCGGCGGGGGAGAGGTCGGGGTTGGCCGCGGGCGGCTCCAGCACGATCGACACGTCCGGCTGGAGCGGTGACCCGACGGTCACCCAGCGCATGCCCTCGTACTTCACGTCGTTGCGGATCTCCAGACCCAGGACGTCGCAGTAGAACGCGATCGCCTTGTCGTGGTCGTCGACGGCGACGAAACAGGTGTGCAGCTTCAGGTCCATGGGTCCAACCTAAGGTCGATTCCGGTGCCGGACGGTTCCTCACGTCCGTCTCGGGCGCGTGTACGCGCGCGCCACGCAGGGCGGGATCACCGCGCTCTCCTCGTGCGAGCGGGCCCGGTAGGAGCTCGGCGTCTCGCCGACCAGCTCGGTGAAACGGGCGCTGAACGAGCCGAGGGACGTACAGCCGACCGCCATGCAGACGTCGGTCACCGACAGGTCGCCGCGCCGCAGCAGCATCTTGGCGCGCTCGACGCGCCGGGTCATCAGATAGGCGTACGGCGTCTCGCCGTAGGCGGCCCGGAAGCTGCGCTGGAAGTGGCCCGGCGACATCAGCGCCGTACGGGCGAGCGCCGCCATGTCGAGCGGTTCGGTGTACTCGCGGTCCATGCGGTCGCGCGCCTGCCGCAGACGTACCAGATCATCGCGGTTCACCTCGCCAGGATTGCACGATCCTCACCGGCTCGGCGCGTGGTCCTGAAGCGGGCTTTGCCTCCAGTTCGTCTGCCGTACGAAAGCGCTTGTTCCCCTTGGGGGATGGACCACATCACGTTCCTCGTGGCGGTCGTCATCGTCACGGCTCTGGCCTTCGACTTCACCAACGGGTTCCACGACACGGCGAATGCGATGGCCACGTCCATCGCGACGGGAGCGCTCAAGCCGAAGGTCGCCGTCCTGGTGAGTGGAGTCCTCAACCTCGTCGGCGCCTTCCTGTCCACCGAGGTCGCCAAGACGATCTCCGGGGGCATCGTCGACGACACCCTCGTCAGCCCGGGGATGATCTTCGCGGGCCTCGTCGGGGCGATCCTGTGGAACCTGCTGACCTGGCTCGTCGGGCTGCCCTCCAGCTCGTCGCACGCGCTGTTCGGCGGTCTGATCGGCGCCGTGTGGGTCGGCGCCGGGTCCCACGGCGTGCACTTCGACAAGGTTGTCGAGAAGATCCTCATCCCCGCCGTGGCCTCCCCGGTCGTCGCCGGTGTCGCCGCCCTCATCGCCACCTACCTCGCCTACAAGCTCACCGCCCGCGCCCGGGACACGTCCGTGACCAAGGGCTTCAGGCTCGGGCAGATCGCCTCCGCCTCGCTGGTCTCGCTCGCGCACGGCACGAACGACGCCCAGAAGACGATGGGCGTCATCACCCTGACCCTGATCTCCGCCGGCGCCCTCGGCCACGACGCCGGCCCGCCGGCCTGGGTGATCGCCTCGGCCGGCCTCGCCATCGGCCTGGGCACCTACCTCGGCGGCTGGCGCATCATCCGCACCATGGGCAAGGGCCTCACCGAGATCCAGTCCCCGCAGGGCTTCGCCGCCGAGACGGCCTCCACCGCCGTCATCCTCTCCTCCGCCCACCTGGGCTTCGCCCTCTCCACCACCCACGTCGCCTCGGGCAGCATCCTCGGCGCCGGTCTGGGCCGGCGCCTGGCCGAGGTCCGCTGGGGCGTCGCCGGCCGGATGGTCGCCGCCTGGCTGATCACGCTGCCCGCCGCCGCCCTGGTCGGCGGTCTCGCGGCGAGCGCGGTCAAGCACGGCGGCAACGCCGGGACCGCCGTCGTCGCCCTGGTCGCCGCCGCCCTGGCCGCGGGCGTCGTCCTGCTCTCGCGCCGCAACCCGGTGCACGCCGACAACGTCAACGACCACCACGAGGTCGCCGTCCGCACCCCGGCTCCGGCCGGCGTCGGCACGGCCGCCTGAGCAAGGGAGCCCTGCGATGGATCTGGACTGGAACGCCCTCGGCAAGGTGGCCGGGGTGAGCCTCGGCGTCACCGTGGCCGTGGTCGTCGTCTTCGCCTTCGGTGTCCTCGGCCTCGCCCGCTACGAGGGCGCGCGCGAGGAGGGCGACGGCAC
This sequence comes from Streptomyces sp. 7R007, assembly GCF_054850255.1. NCBI lineage: Bacteria > Bacillati > Actinomycetota > Actinomycetes > Kitasatosporales > Streptomycetaceae > Streptomyces > Streptomyces sp. 7R007. The sequence continues at coordinate 8,069 of NZ_JBTWMV010000023.1, forward strand.
CTCGTCGCTCGGCATGGCCCAGGCGGGCCTGTGCTTCCTGGCGTGCGCGGCCGTGGTGGCGTACGGGATCTATCTGATCGTGCCGCAGTTCCACTGAGCGGGAGGCGAGGACAAGCATGACGACACCGCCGTTGCTGGCCGGACTCTCCGACCTGAAGGTCGACTACACCGACCCCGACGACCCCGTGCTGATCCGCCCGGACGGCTCGCCCATCGACACCTGGCGGGAGAACTACCCGTACGCGCACCGCATGGAGCGCAAGGAGTACGAATGGCACAAGCGGCTCCAGCAGATCGAGCTGCTGAAGCTGCAGAACTGGGTCAAGCAGACCGGGCGCCGGATCGTCATCGTCTTCGAGGGACGGGACGCGGCCGGCAAGGGCGGCACCATCAAGCGCTTCACCGAGCACCTCAATCCGCGCGGCGCCCGGGTCGTGGCGCTGGAGAAGCCGACCGAGCGCGAGCGCGGGCAGTGGTACTTCCAGCGGTACGTCGAACACCTGCCGACCGAGGGCGAGATCGTGCTGTTCGACCGCTCCTGGTACAACCGGGCCGGCGTGGAGCGGGTGATGGGCTTCTGCTCGGACGACGACTACCGGCGCTTCATGCGCCAGGCCCCGCTGTTCGAGCGGATGCTGGTGGACGACGGCATCGACCTGGTGAAGTTCTGGTTCTCGGTCTCGCAGAGCGAGCAGCGCACCCGCTTCACGATCCGTCAGGTCGACCCCGTACGGCAGTGGAAGCTCAGCCCCATGGACCTCGCCTCGCTGGACCGCTGGGACGACTACACCGCCGCGAAGGTCGCCATGTTCCGCGAGACCGACACCGATCACGCCCCCTGGACGGTGGTCAAGAGCAACGACAAGAAGCGCGCCCGCGTCGAGGCCATGCGCAGCGTGCTGGCCCGCTTCGACTACACCGGCAAGGACGAGGAGGTCGTCGGCAGCCCCGACCCGCGCATCGTGGGCGCCGCGGCCGGGCTGCTGGAGGAGGGCGAGGACGACGACGCCCGCTGACCGGCAGCACGGAGGGGTCGTACGGGTGTCCGTACGACCCCTCCGTACAAGTCGCGCCGGGTCAGGCCTTCTTGGTCTCCCAGAAGATCTTGTCGATCTGGGCGATGTAGTCCAGGGCCTTCTGGCCGGTGGCCGGGTCGGTGGACGCCTTGGCGGCCGAGAGGGCCTTCAGGGTGTCGTTGACCAGCTGGTGCAGCTCCGGGTACTTCTCGAAGTGCGGGGGCTTGAAGTAGTCGCTCCAGAGCACGGAGACGTGGTGCTTGGCCAGCTCCGCGCGCTGCTCCTTGATGACGGTGGCACGCGCCTGGAAGTGCGGGTCGTCGTTGCCGGCCATCTTCTCCTGGACGGCCTTCACCGACTCCGCCTCGATGCGGGCCTGGGCCGGGTCGTACACGCCGCAGGGCAGGTCGCAGTGGGCGCTGACCTTGGCCTTGGGGGCAAACAGGCGGGAAAGCATGAAGCAATCCTTCCTCGTGATCGTCTTCTCAGGTGCGACATTACTCCCTGGGAGAGGCTAATTCGCGAGTGCCCCCATGGGCTTAGGACAAAAGTCCAGGGTCAGACTGAGACTGGTGGAGGAACGACCGGGGAGGTGCCGGCGATGCCGGAGCTGTCGCAGGAGACGGAGCAGGGCGGGGTGGTGCAGCCCTTCCGCTGGGTCGAGGTGACCGGGCCGTCGATGGTGCCCACGCTGTATCACGGCGACTGGCTGCTGGTCCGGCACACGGGCCGGATCAGGCCGGGTGACATCGTCGTCCTGCGCCATCCGTTCCAGCAGGACCTGCTCATCGTCAAGCGGGCCGTGGAGCGCCGCCAGGGCGGCTGGTGGGTGCTCGCGGACAACGCGTACGCGGGCAGCGACAGCAACGACTACGGCGTCGTGCCCGACGACCTGATCCTGGGCAAGGTCCGCTTCCGCTACCGGCCGCCGGCCGCCGGTCGGCGCTCGCCGCTGGCGCTGGCCCGCTGGGCGCTGTCGGCCGCCAGGCCGGTGCTGCCCGACCGGTCGGCCTCCAGGCGTTTGCGGGCCCGGTAGGCGGCCACGTTCGCGCGCGTGGCGCAGCGGTCGGAACAGTAGCGCCGGGAGCGGTTGGTGGAGGTGTCGAGGTAGGCGTTGCGGCACGGCGGCGCCTCGCACAGGCCCAGGCGGTCCACGCCGTACTCGGTGAGGTGGAAGGCCAGGCCCATCGCCGCGATGGCCGCGTAGCCGGCGGTCGCGTTGGACGGGTGGTCCGCCAGGTGCATGTGCCACAGCGGGCGGCCGTTGTCGTCCCGGTGGTCGTGGCCGGAGATCTGCGGGCTGACCGGGAACTCCAGCAGCAGCGAGTTGAGCAGGTCGACCGCCAGCGTCTCCTCCCCCTTGTCGGCGGCCTCGAAGACCGCGCGCAGCCGCGCCCGCACCGAGCGGAAGCGCGTCACGTCGGCGTCGGTCGCGCGCCGGGCGGCCGACGCGTTGGCGCCGAACAGGTCGCGGACCGCCTCGACGGAGGTCAGGGTGTCCTTGCCCCGGGCCGGTTCCTCGCTGTTGACGAGGCGTACGGCGTAGTCCGAGTAATAGGCCAGTTCCACTTGTGGTCCTTACGGAGGGGCTCTATGGTCGTGGAGCGGAGTAGTAACGGCTGCCTGCGCTCAAAGGGTATTACGCGGGCGAGTGGAGAGGGGGTTCCATGGCCATCGACATCACCGGCACCGCCGGCACGGACACCGTCGGCACCGACTGGCAGGGCTGGCAGGAGAGCTGGGACCGGCAGCAGGAGTGGTACATGCCGGACCGCGAGGAACGGTTCCGGATCATGCTCGACATGGTCGAGGCCTTCGTCGGCCCCGAACCCCGCGTCCTCGACCTCGCCTGCGGCACCGGCAGCATCACCGCCCGGCTGCTCGCCCGCTTCCCCGGCGCCACCAGCACCGGCGTCGACCTCGACCCGGCCCTGCTCACCATCGCGCGCGGCACCTTCGCCGGCGACGACCGCGTCACGCTCGTCGAGGCCGACCTCAAGGACCCCGACTGGCCCGCCCTGCTGCCGTACGACACCTACGACGCGGTGCTGACCGCGACCGCCCTGCACTGGCTGCGCACCGAGCCCCTCCAGGCGCTCTACGGCCAGATCGCCGGACTCGTCCGCTACGGCGGCGTCTTCCTGAACGCCGACCACATGCCCGACGACACCACACCCCGCATCAACGCCACCGAGGCCACCCACAGCCGCGCCCGCATGGACCGGGCCATGCGCCACGGCGCCCTCGACTGGGCCGAGTGGTGGGCCCTCGCGGCCAAGGACCCGGTCCTCGCCGCGCCCACCGCCCGCCGCTTCGAGATCTACGGCGCCCACGCCGACGGCGAGATGCCCTCCGCCGCCTGGCACGCGCGCGTGCTGCGCGAGAAGGGGTTCGGCGAGGCGCGGCCGGTGTGGTGCTCGCCGTCCGACACGCTGCTGCTGGCGCTGAAGTGATGCACCCGTTCGTCCAAGTGCCGCCGGTCTTTGTCCATGGACGCGGCGGGCACCGGGACGTGACCGTGGGGCCATGTCCGAACGTGCCACACCCGGCCCCACCGGACCGCGGCGGATGCCGGGCGGACTGCTCGCCCTGGCCCTCGGCGGCTTCGGCATCGGGCTGACCGAGTTCCTGATCGCCGGGCTGCTGCCGCAGGTGGCGTCGGACTTCGCGGTGTCCGAGGCGGCGGCCGGCCGGCTGATCTCCGGGTACGCGCTCGCCGTCGCCGTCGGCGCGATCGCGCTGACCGCGGCGACGGCCCGGCTGCCCCGCAAGAGCGTGCTGACCGGCCTGGTGGGGCTGTTCGTCGCCGGCAACCTGCTGTCCGCCGTCGCGCCCAGCTACACGGTGATGCTGCTCGGGCGGATCGTGGCGGCGCTGTGCCACGGCTCGTACTTCGGCATCGGTTCACTGGTCGCCCGTGCGATGGTGGCGCCGGAGCGCAGGTCCCGGGCGGTGGCCGTGATGTTCGCCGGGCTGACGGTGGCGAACGTCCTCGGCGTGCCCTTCGGCGCGCTGGTCGGCGAACGCTGGGGCTGGCGGGCGGCCTTCTGGGCGGTCACCGCGATCGGCGTGCTGGCGCTCGCGGGGATCGCCGCGCTCGTGCCCGGCGGCGCGGGGGAGACGGCGACGGCCGCGCCCACCGGTCTGCGGGCCCAGCTGCGCGCCTTCCGGTCCTGGCAGGTCTGGCTGACCCTGACGGCCACCGCGCTGGGCTACGGCGGCATGTTCGGCGCGTTCAGCTACCTCGCCTACACCTTCACCGAGGTCGGCGGCTTCGCACCGGCGGACGTCGCCTGGCTGCTGATGGTGTACGGCGCCGGGCTGGTCGTCGGCAACGTCGTCGGCGGACGCGCGGCCGACCGGGACCGGGACCGCACCCTGGTCCTCGCCCTGTTCGGACTCGCCGTCACCCTGGCCGTGTTCGGCCGGCTCGCCTCCAGCCCCGTCGCCTCGGTGATCCTGGTGTTCCTGACGGGCCTGTTCGGCTTCGCGAGCGTGCCCGGCATGATCACCCGGGTCACCGACGCGGCCCACGGCGCCGCCCTGGCCGCCAGCGCCAACGTCTCCGCCTCCAACGTCGGCAACGCCCTCGGCGCCTGGCTCGGCGGGGCGGCCCTCTCCGCGGGCCTGGGCTACACGGCACCGCTCTACGTCGGCGCCGGCATCGTGACGGCCGGCCTGGCCGTCATGGCCGTCGCGGCCCGCGGCGGGGCGGCACGACGAGGGGCGGCACGGACATCCCGTACCGCCCCTTCGTCGTCGTACCGCTAGAGCACCTCGGCCGCTAGAGCACCTCGGCCCTCAGAGCACCTTGGACAGGAACGACTGTGTCCGCTCGTGCTGCGGGTTGGTCAGCACCTCGCGGGGATGGCCCGACTCGACCACCACGCCGCCGTCCATGAAGACGAGGCTGTCGCCCACCTCGCGGGCGAAGCCCATCTCGTGGGTGACGACGATCATCGTCATGCCGGACTCGGCCAGGTCGCGCATGACGTCGAGGACGTCGCCGACCAGCTCCGGGTCCAGGGCCGAGGTCGGCTCGTCGAACAGCATCAGCTTGGGGTCCATGGCCAGCGCCCGGGCGATGGCGACCCGCTGCTGCTGGCCGCCGGAGAGCTGCGAGGGGTAGTTGCCGGCCTTGTCGGCCAGCCCCACCCGGTCCAGCAGCTGCTTCGCGCGGTCCCGGGCCTCGCTCTTGTGCACGCCCTTGACCTGGACCGGCGCCTCGGTGACGTTCTCCAGCGCGGTCATGTGCGGGAACAGGTTGAAGCGCTGGAAGACCATGCCGATGTCCCGGCGCTTGAGGGCCACCTCGCTGTCCTTGAGCTCGTACAGCTTGTCGCCCTTCTGGCGGTAGCCGACGAGCTCCCCGTCGACGTACAGCCGCCCGGCGTTGATCTTCTCCAGGTGGTTGATGCACCGCAGGAAGGTCGACTTGCCCGAGCCGGAGGGGCCGATCAGGCAGAAGACCTCGCCCGAGCGCACCTCCAGGTCGATGCCCTTGAGCACCTCGACCTGACCGAAGTTCTTGTGGACGCCCTCGGCCTTGACCATGGGGACGCTCGTGTCGCGCATCGTGTCGCCCTTGTCGCTCATGCCGTGACCTTCCTGCTCGAGAAGGTCGTCAGGTGCGCCCTGACCTTCTGCCACGGGGTGGGCGGCAGGGCGCGGCTGGAACCGCGCGCGTAGTACCGCTCGATGTAGTACTGACCCACGCTCAGCACCGACGTCATGATCAGGTACCAGGCGGCGGCGAGGAAGTACATCTCCACCGGGGCACCGGAGTTCTGGCCGATGTCCTGGGCGTAGCGGAAGAGCTCCGGATACTGGACGGCCGCCACGAGCGAGGTCGTCTTCAGCATGTTGATCACTTCGTTGCCCGTCGGCGGCACGATCACCCGCATCGCCTGCGGGATCACGATCCGGCGCAGCGTCTTGCCGTGGCTCATGCCCAGCGCGTGGGCGGCCTCGGTCTGGCCCTCGTCGACCGCGAGCAGACCGGCGCGGCAGATCTCCGCCATGTACGCGGCCTCGTTGAGACCCAGGCCGAGCAGCGCCGTCAGCAGCGGCGTCATGAAGTCGGACCAGTAGTTCTTGTAGATCGGCCCGAGGTCGATGTACTCGAAGACCAGGCCCAGGTTGAACCAGAGGAACAGCTGGACCAGCACCGGCGTGCCGCGGAAGAACCAGATGTAGAACCAGGCGATCGACGAGGTCACCGGGTTCTTCGACAGGCGCATCACGGCCAGGACGATGCCGCCGACGATGCCGATCAGCATCGACAGGACCGTCAGCAGGAGGGTCTTGCCGACGCCGGTCATGATGCGGTCGTCGAAGAAGTAGTCCGGGACCGCGTGCCAGTTGATCTTGCCCTGGCCGAACGCGTAGATGATCGAGACCAGGATGGCGATCGCGATCACGGCGGAGACGTACCGCCCGTAGTGCCGGACCGGGATGGCCTTGATGGCCTCCGGTCCGGCCGGGGGCGTGTCCTTCGGCCCCGCCGTCTTGTCGATGTCAGAAGTCACGGGAGTTGCCCTTCAGTGCCCGCTCGAACGTCTCGAACGCGGTCACTTGCCGCCGTTGATGGCGGACTCCTTGACGGCACCGTCCTCGGCGCCCCACTTGTCGAGGATCTTCTGGTACTCGCCGCTCTTGATGATCGCGTTCATCGCCGCCTGCAGCGCGTCACGCAGCTGGGTGTTGCTCTTGGAGACGGCGATGCCGTACGGCGCCGCCTCGACCTGGTCGCCGACGATCTGGAAGTCCTTGCCGCCGCCGGAGGTCTTCACCGCGTACGCCGCCACCGGGAAGTCGGAGGAGGCCGCGTCGGCGCCGCCGGAGCGCAGACGGGTCTGGGCCTGCTGGTCGTCGTCGAAGGCCTCGATGGTGATCTTCTTGCCGCCGGTGCACTTCTTGGTCTCGGACTTGGCCAGGTCCTCGGAGACGGTCCCGCGCTCCACGGCGAGCTTCTTGCCGCACAGGTCGGACCAGGAGGCGATGTTCTCGGTGTCGCCCTTGCGGGTGTAGATCGACACACCGGCGGTCAGGTAGTCGACGAAGTCGACGCCCTCGCCAACCTTCTTGCCGGTGTCGGGGTCGATGCCCTCCTGACGGTTCTTGTTGTCCGTCATCGCCGACATCGCGATGTCGTAGCGGTTGGAACGGATACCGGTGAGCAGGGCGTCGAAGGTGCCGTTCTGGAATTCGAACGTCACGCCGAGCTGCTTGCCCATCGCCGCCGCGAGGTCCGGGTCCAGGCCGACGACCTTGCCGGAGTCGTCCTTGAACTCGACCGGCGCGTACGCGATGTCCGAACCGACCTTGATGACGCCCTTGTCCCGGATGGCCTGGGGCAGCTTGTCGGCCAGCGGCGCCGAGCTCGCCGACGCGCTGCTGCTGCTCCCCTTGTCCTTGGTCTGGTCACCGCAGCCGGTGAGAAGCAGAGTGCCTGCGACCGCGATCGCACCGACCGCTGCCAGACGGTTGTGCGCGGCGGCCGTACGACGGGTGGAGCTTGCGGTCATGGTGGGTTCCTCCGGCGGATGGGTGGAGTTGCCGATGAGGTCGACGAGAACACACACCTTCGGGTGGCGCGACCTCGTGGGTTTACCGCATCTTGCCATTCGGACGGAGCGGTTCAGGGTCCCGGCCATGTCAAAATCGGATAACGGGCGACCCCCGAACCGCGCCAGGTCGGTACAAGATGTCCGGACCATCTGCGGGAATCAGCCATTCCGACCGGAAGATCTTCTGCGCATCTCAGGATGCGGACCTGCGGCGCGAGGTGTTGATCACTGTTCGACCGCTGGTCAAGGGCCTGTCAAGGACGTGTGCCCATATTTCGTGACGATTGTTGTCATCGAGACGTGACCTTCCGGTCCCGGGATGTGACCTTGCACGTAATCGACTCGTCGGCGACCTGGTCCGTCGGGTATGAAGGTTCTTTACACCCCTCATCCGGGGCTTCGGGCGCGTGTGCGGCGCGCCTGTCGCGTATGACCCGTACGCATCAACAGATATCGGGGCATACGCGGTCCCGCCCACTTCTCACCAGGAGTGGCCACCCTCAACCAATGAAGACTTAAGGGGTAGAACAAAGTGGCAGCGGAGATCGTCAATCCTCGCAGCGACAGCACAACGGATCAGGACGGCGGGGCCGAGCCCCTCGATTCCTTCGATCCCGCCTTCGCGCTGCACCGCGGCGGCAAGATGGCCGTGCAGGCCACCGTGCCCGTCCGTGACAAGGACGACCTGTCCCTCGCATACACCCCCGGCGTGGCGCGCGTGTGCACCGCGATCGCCGAGCAGCCGGAGCTCGTCCACGACTACACGTGGAAGTCGTCGGTCGTCGCCGTCGTCACCGACGGCACGGCGGTGCTGGGCCTCGGCGACATCGGCCCGGAGGCATCCCTTCCCGTGATGGAGGGCAAGGCGATCCTGTTCAAGCAGTTCGGCGGCGTGGACGCGGTGCCGATCGCGCTGGACTGCACGGAGGTCGACGAGATCGTCGACACCGTGGTGCGGCTCGCGCCGTCCTTCGGCGGCGTCAACCTGGAGGACATCTCGGCACCCCGGTGCTTCGAGATCGAGCGGAAGCTGCAGGAGCGGCTCGACATCCCCGTCTTCCACGACGACCAGCACGGCACGGCCGTGGTGACGCTGGCGGCGCTGCGGAACGCGGCGCGGCTGAGCGGGCGCGCCATCGGCGATCTGCGGGCGGTCATCTCGGGCGCCGGCGCGGCCGGCGTGGCCATCGCGAAGATGCTGGTCGAGGCCGGCATCGGCGATGTCGCCGTCGCGGACCGCAAGGGCATCGTCTCGGCCGACCGGGACGACCTGACGTCCGTCAAGCGGGAGCTCGCCGGGTTCACCAACAAGGCGGGCATCTCGGGATCGCTGGAGGACGCCCTGGCGGGTGCGGACGTCTTCATCGGCGTCTCCGGCGGTACGGTCGCGGAGGCCGCGGTGGCCTCCATGGCCGAGGGCGCGTTCGTCTTCGCCATGGCCAACCCCGACCCCGAGGTGCACCCCGACGTCGCGCACAAGTACGCGGCGGTCGTGGCGACCGGGCGGTCCGACTTCCCGAACCAGATCAACAACGTGCTGGCGTTCCCGGGCATCTTCGCGGGCGCGCTGCAGGTGCGGGCCTCCCGGATCACCGAGGGCATGAAGATCGCGGCGGCCGAGGCGCTGGCCGGTGTGGTCGGGGACGACCTCGCCGCGGACTACGTCATCCCGTCGCCCTTCGACGAGCGGGTCGCCCTGGCGGTCACGGCTGCGGTGGCGGCGGCGGCCCGGGCGGAGGGTGTCGCCCGGCGCTGACGCCCACGTCGGCTGAACGGCCCCGTCCGGTTGGGCGGGGCCGTTTCTTTACCCGCCCGTCCACCCGTTCGGATGACGGTGGGGGCGGCGTCGCCTGCGGCTGGGACTCGCCGCCGCCGTCCGGCTGTTGTGCCCTCGCGCTCTTGGCAAGAGGGTGTGTGTCACAGGGCCGCACGGTTCCGCCGGCGAGGGGCGGCGCCTATCGTCAAGGTCATGTTCGCCGTCTACGCCGCCCGAATCGACCGCGACCAGCCGCTGAGCGGCCTTGAACTCGGGGACCGTCCCGCTCCCGAGGCCCGGCCCGGCTGGAGCACCGTCAACGTCAAGGCCGCCTCGCTCAACCACCACGACCTGTGGTCCCTGCGGGGCGTGGGCCTGCCCGAGGACCGGCTGCCGATGATCCTCGGCTGCGACGCCGCCGGCGTCGACGAGGACGGCAACGAGGTCGTCCTGCACTCCGTCGTCGGCCAGTCCGGCCACGGCGTCGGCCCCACGGAACCCCGCTCCATCCTCACCGAGCGCTACCAGGGCACCTTCGCCGAACAGGTCGCCGTGCCGACCTGGAACATCCTGCCCAAGCCGAAGGAGCTCTCCTTCGCGGAGGCCGCCTGTCTGCCGACCGCGTGGCTGACGGCGTACCGCATGCTCTTCACCAACGCCGGTGTGCGGCCCGGCGACTCGGTCCTGGTCCAGGGCGCGGGCGGCGGGGTCGCCACGGCCGCCATCGTGCTCGGCAAGGCGGCCGGACTGCGGGTCTTCGCCACCAGCCGCGACGAGGCCAAGCGCAAGCGGGCCGTCGAACTGGGCGCCGTCGAGGCGCTGGAGTCGGGTGCCCGGCTGCCGCAGCGCGTCGACGCGGTCATCGAGACCGTCGGCGCCGCCACCTGGTCCCACTCCGTCAAGTCCCTGCGTCCCGGCGGCACGCTCGTCATCTCCGGCGCGACCAGCGGCGACCGCCCCTCGCACGCCGAGCTGACCCGTATCTTCTTCCTCGAACTCAAGGTCGTCGGCTCCACGATGGGCACCAAGGACGAACTGGAGGACCTGCTCTCCTTCTGCGCGGCCACGGGGGTGCGGCCCGTCATCGACGAGGTGCTGCCAATGGACCGCGCGCGTGAGGGCTTCGAGCGGATGGAGTCCGGCGAGCTGTTCGGAAAGGTCGTCCTCACCAACGACTGACACCTCTCCCGCACTTCGTCCGTGCCTGCGGCCGACCCGTTCTCCGGGTCGGCCGCCCGCGTTTGTCAACCACAGTTGACGGGGATCGGTTGTCAACGTAGGTTGACGGCATGACCGAAGCAACGGATCTCGCCGAGCGGGCCGGCGACCGCGACCCACGGGTGGGACTGCGCGCCGTCGCCGCACTCCGCCGCCTGCTGGAGCAGTTGGAGGCGGTGCAGGTGCGCAGTGCGCGCAACCAGGGCTGGTCGTGGCAGGAGATCGCCGCGGAACTCGGGGTCAGCAGGCAGGCCGTGCACAAGAAGTACGGGAGGCATTGATGTTCGAGCGGTTCACGAAGGACGCCCGCGCGGTGGTGCGCGGCGCCGTAGAGCACGCGGAACGGTCGGGGGCGCGGTCCGTCGACGCCGAGCACATGCTGCTCGCGCTGCTCGACCGGAAGACCGGCCGCGCCTCCTTCGCGCTGGCCGCGCTGGGGTTGGACGGGAAGGGCGGGGAGGAGGGGGACGGCAGGGAGTCGGTAAAGCGGGACCTCGCCGAGGCGCGGCGGCGGGCCGGGCTCTCCCGCGCCGAGGCCGACGCGCTCGCCGGGCTCGGCATCGACGTGTCCGAGATCGTCGCCCGGGTCGAGGAGGCGCACGGCCTCGGGGCGATGTCCGGCGACCGCAAGGACAAGGGCTGGTGGCCGGGTCGGCTCAGCTTCAGCCGCGGTGCCAGGAACGTCCTGGAGCGGGCCCTGCGCACCGCCGTCGCCCACGGCGAACGGCACCTCGGCGACCAGCACCTCCTGCTGTCCCTCACCCTCCTCCCCGGCGTGCCCGCCGAGGTCCTCGCCGATCACGGCGTGACGTACGCGTCGCTGAATCGGGTGCTGTACGGCGTCCATGGCGGGGGAGAGGCCAAGGCCGGCTGAGTGGGCGGCGGGCCGTCGCCGTCCTAGGGTGGTGCCTGCCGAGGCCGGCCTCGTCCCTTGAAGGAGCCCCCACATGACCGTGTCCGATCCCGCGCCGCTCGTCTTCGTCCCGGCCGGCGGCGCCGTACGCGAGCCGGTGACCAAGGCGGGTGGACAGCCGGTGTGGCTGGACGAACCCCAGTGGCCTTTGTCGCGCGGGACCGGCGAACCGATGGAGTTCCTCGGGCAGTTCGCCCTGGAGGGCGGGCGGCTCGCCTATCTCTTCATGACGGAGGACGGAAAGGGGCACGTCGACGGCACCTGGGATCCGGAGAGCGGGGAGAACGCCCTGCTGATCCAACCCGGGGGCCGCGTACCGGACTTCGTGACGGTCGAGCGGAGGGCGGAGGGGCCGAGCGCGGGGGCCGACCATCTTCCGCGTGACCCGGGCGCCGGCGCCGAGGACGGTGCGGCCGGGGATGCCGGTGTGGAGGACCGGCGGCCGTGGCAGTTCCTCGGCGGCCGCGGGGTCGAACCGCACTGGCTCCAGGGCGAGGAGACGCCCGGCGACGGCTGGTGGCTGGTCGTCCAGCTGGACGCCGGCAAGCTGCCCTTCCACGTCAACTTCGGTGACGCGGGCGTCGGTTACGCCTTCGCCTCCCCGGACGGCGTGGAGGGCCGCTTCCTCTGGCAGTGCACCTGACCCGACGGCCCGGGCCGGTCCGACGGGGCCGCGTCACAGGCCAAGTCGCGGGACGTCTCAGACCCTCGGCCGCCGCAGTATCGCCCCGATGTGCGCCGCCGCCGTAGAGAGGTGGCGGCGGGCGTCGCGGAGCTGGTCCTCCGTCACCCCGTGATCCCGGGCCGCGTCGCGGATGTCGTCGCGGAAACGGTCGAGCAGGCGGTCGAGGTCGCGAGCGGGGTTGCCGCTGCCGTCCTCATGCGCCCAGGCCGGCTCGTACTCGGCCGGGAAGTCCTCCGGGGTGTCGGAGTACTCCACGTGCGCCGACCGGGACGCCGACGTGCCGGAGCCGGAGCCGGTGCCGCTGCCCGTGCCGGAGCCGGAGCCGGAGCCGGTGCCGCTGCCCGTGCCGGAGCCGCGGCCCGCGTCGGTGCCGCCGCGCCCGAAGCCCGGTTCGCTGCCGAACTCCTTGCCGAAGTACTTCCCGAAGTCCCCGAACTCCTTGGCCAGTTCGGTCAGTCCCTCACGCACCCCCGTCGGCCAGTCGCCCCGCGCGAAGTGGTCCTGCACCTGCTGCTGCACTCGCCGGGCGGCGCGCTGCAGTTCCTCCTGGGCCTGCGCCCGGGCACGGTCCTGCGCCTCCTTGGCCTGCCGCCGGGCACGCTGGGCCTCCTCGCGGGCCCGGCGGCTCTCGTCCTTGGCCCGCCTGGCCTGCTCCTTCCACTCCTGCTTGACGCGCCGCATCTCCTCCTTGGCCGCGCGCCAGGCCTCCTTGTCGCCGAGGTCGCCGTACTCCCCGAACGGCCCGCGCTCCCCGGCGCCGGTCCGCCCACCCCGCTGGGCCTCGCTGGCCGCCGCCCGCATCTCGCGCCGCAGATCACCGGCGGCGCCGCGCACGTCGGCCCGGATCTCGGCGGCGAGCTCCGCGACCGACTCGCGGATCTCCAGCTCCAGGTCGGCCAGTTCGCCGCTGCGGTCGGCCAGCTCGGCGCGGCCGGCGTCCGTGATGGCGTACACCTTGCGGCCGCCCTCGGTGGTGTGGGTGACCAGGCCCTCGGCCTCCAGCTTCGCCAGCCGGGGGTAGACGGTGCCCGCCGACGGCGCGTACAGGCCCTGGAACCGCTCCTCCAGGAGCCGGATCACCTCGTAGCCGTGGCGCGGGGCCTCGTCCAGCAGCTTCAGCAGGTAGAGGCGGAGGCGGCCGTGGGCGAAGACGGGGGGCATGTCAGAGCACCTTCTTGTCGGTCGTGCCGTCGGCCGGGGCGTCGGTCGGGCTGGTGGTCCCGGTGGTGCCGCCGGCACCCTCGTCGCCGCCGGCGCCGTCGCCCTGGCCGGAAACGGAATTGTCCCCCGAGCCGCTGTGCGCGTCGCCCACCGGGGCGGCGTCCTGCGGGGCGGCGTCTTGGGGATCGACGTGTCGCGGTCCGGCGTCTTGCGGTCCGGCGTCGCGAGGTCCGGTGTCCTGTGGCCCTGCCCCCCGCGGCCCGGCGTCCTGTGGCCCCGTCCCCCGCGGCCCCGCGTCCACCGGCCCCGTCTCCTCCGGCCCCGTCTCCACCGGTCCCGTCTCCCATGGCTCGTCCTCGACCGGCGGGCGGCGCAGCAGGGCGATGGATCCGGAGACCGTCGTCGCCTTCAACTTGCCGTTGCCCGCGCCCAGGCGGCCCGTGATCCGCTTGGCGCCCCACTGGCCGCCGACCCGCAGGTCCTCGAAGGCGTTGGAGACCGTCCCGCTCGCCGTGTTCGCCTCCACCTCCGCGTCCGCCGGGTGGGGCAGCCGAATGGCGATCTCGCCCGAGACGCTGGTCAGGGTGACGTCCGTGGGGCGGCTCGCGGGATCGAGGTCGACGATCATGGAGCCGCTCACCGAGTCCGCCTTCACCGAGGACCCCGCCTCCACCACGGTCAGATCGCCCGAGACGGAGTTGAAGCGCAGATCGCCGGTGAGGGCCTGCGCCTCCACGTTCCCCGAGACGGTGTCGGCGCGGACCGGTCCGGCGAGGCCCACCAGCGTCGTGTCCCCGGTGACGCCCTTCACCTCCGCGCGTCCGTCGAGCCCCGAGACGACCGCCGCCGCGCCGACGACGCCCACCTCGACGCGGGTGTCGGCCGGCACGGCCAGGGAGACCACGGCACTGCGCCGCCAGCCCTTGCGGTCGAGCCACTTCAGGAAGCCCTTCCAGGGCAGGTCCTCGTACGCCACCGTGAGCGAGCCGCCCTGCTGGGTCACGATCAGGGGAGGCCCCTCGATCTCGGACACCTCAAGGCGGGCGGAACCTTCGTCCGTGCCCACCACGTTCACCGTTCCGTTGACGATGCGTACGTGCAGCTCCCTCACGGGCTCGTCGAACGTGAGCTTCGTGGGCTCTGCGACGGACCACTCGGTCATGGTGCGAACCTCCCCGCCTGCAACGCGCCATATCGCGTCTCCTGCAATTCACGATATATCGCGGCCACGGAAAGTCAAGGCACTCGTCCGGGGGATGCCCGCACCCGTGAAGTGACGACATGACCGGATAGACCAGGCAGAAGCGACCAACCAGAACAAACCGCCCTAGCGTGTGACCATGTCGTCGACGACGGACCGCACCCGCACCGGCCCCGCCCCCGGCGCCCTCCTCCTCTGCCGGGCCGACCCCGACGCCGTCGCCCCCGTCGCCCACCTCCTGCGCGAGCCCCTGCTCCTCGCCCGCGCCGGCGGGGAGTGGAGCGTCCTCGTCCCCGAGGGCACGCCCTGGCGGGACGGAGACGAACCCGTCGACCGCGTCACGACCGGCTGGGCCACCGCCCTCGCCGTCGGCGCCCCCTGGCCCGTACTGGCCCTGTGGTGGGACGCCGACCGAGCCGGCTACACCCTCGCCTCCGGCTTCCGCCGCCCCGTCGGCTACGTCTGGCTCGCCAACGGCACCCCCGCCGGCGAGGACGAGGCGATGCGCACGTTCGCGGCCCGGCTGGGCCTGGACCCCGTCCTGGACGTCCAGTCCCTCGACCGCCTCACCCGCCCCGACCCGGACGCCGACGCCCGCACCCGCCTGCTCGCCCTCCTCGCCGTCCTCACCCGCGCGGGAGTCGCCCTCCCCACCGGACTCACCCCAGGCACCCCCGCCGACCGTCTGCACGAGATCGCCCACGCCCGGCCGGACACGCGCCCGATCACATGGCACGGCTGGCGCGAGACGGTCCGCACGGAACTCGACGCCGTCGACCACAGCCTCCTCGCCCCCTGGATGCCCTGGTCCGGCACCCCCCGCGCCCGCGCCCTCTCCCTCGCCCAACTGCTCACCGGCCTGCCCGTCACAGCCTGGGGCCTGCGGCGCCACAGCGGCGGCTGGACGGCGGCGGGCGCCCTGCTGCTGGCCCACGGCGCGCTGGGCCTGACGTACGACATCGCGCGCCCCCGCGACTGAGCCCGCACGAAGAAGGCGCCCCCGAAGGGACGCCTCACCCCGCACCGGCCCGGTCACCCCGGACCCCACCCGTCGGCCCTACTCGTCGTCCTCGTCGTCCAGCCGGGCCAGCCACGTCGCCAGCCGCTCCACCGGCACCTCGAAGTCCGGATTCAGGTCGACGAACGTCCGCAGCTGCTCGGCAAGCCACTCGAAGGTGACCTCCTCCTCGCCGCGCCGCTTCTCCAGCTCTTCGATGCCTCGGTCGGTGAAGTACACGGATGCTCTCCTGGGGCTGGGCCTGGGGCCACGGGTCCTACGTCTCCAGGTTATGCCGCCCGGAACCCCTTCCCGCACCGCCCCGAAGCCACCGCCCCGCGCGCTGACCCGCCATGACCCCATGACGCAGGGCCCGCCCCCGGAAACCGGGAGCGGGCCCTGTGGGTCAGGCCGGTTCAGCGGCTCACGCCTCGAACACCTCGCGCACCAGCTGCTCCTGCTCCGCCTGGTGGCGCTTCGCCGAGCCCACCGCCGGGGACGACGAGTGCGGGCGGGAGATGCGGCGCAGGCGTTCGCCGTGCGGGACGTCCGCGCCGACCGCCAGGTCCAGGTGGTCGATCAGGTTCAGGGCGATGAACGGCCAGGCGCCCTGGTTGGCCGGCTCCTCCTGGGCCCACAGGTACTTCTCGGCGTTCGGGTACTTGGCGATCTCCGCCTGGAGCTCGGCACCCGGCAGCGGGTACAGGCGCTCGATGCGGATGATCGCCGTGTCCGTGACCCCGCGCTTCTGCCGCTCGGCGTCGAGGTCGTAGTAGACCTTGCCCGCCGTGAAGACGACCTTCTTCACCGCGGCCGGGTCCACCGACGCGTCGCCGATGACCGGGCGGAACTGGCCCGTGGTGAACTCCTCCGCCTTCGACGCCGCCGCCTTCAGACGCAGCATCGACTTCGGGGTGAAGACGATGAGCGGCTTGTGGTGCGGGTTGTGCACCTGCCAGCGCAGGAGGTGGAAGTAGTTCGACGGGAGCGTGGGCATCGCGACCGTCATGTTGTTCTGGGCGCACAGCTGGAGGAACCGCTCCGGGCGGGCCGAGGAGTGGTCCGGGCCCTGGCCCTCGTAGCCGTGGGGGAGCAGGAGCGTCACACCGGACGTCTGGCCCCACTTCTGCTCCGCCGACGAGATGAACTCGTCCACGACCGTCTGCGCGCCGTTGACGAAGTCGCCGAACTGGGCCTCCCACATCACGAGCGACTCGGGGCGGGCCAGCGAGTAGCCGTACTCGAAGCCCATCGCCGCGTACTCGGAGAGCAGGGAGTTGTAGACGTTCAGCCGCGCCTGGTCCTCGGAGAGGTACATCAGCGGCGTGAACTCGTCGCCCGTCTCACGGTCGATGATGACCGCGTGCCGCTGGCCGAAGGTGCCGCGCTGGGAGTCCTGGCCGGCCAGGCGGACCGGCACGCCCTCCAGCAGCAGCGAGCCGATGGCCAGGGTCTCGCCCATGCCCCAGTCGATCGTGCCGTCCTCGACCATCGCCGCCCGGCGCTGCAGCTGCGGCAGCAGCCGCGGGTGGACGGTGATGTGGTCGGGGATGTTGACCTGGGACTCGGCGATCCGCTTCACGACCTCCGAGGTCACCGCCGTGTGCACGGCCACCGGGAACTCGGCCTGCGGGTCCGACGGCTCCGCCGACAGCGGCTGCGAGGTCGCCTCGCGGACCTCCGTGAAGACCTTCTCCAGCTGGCCCTGGTAGTCCTGCAGGGCCTGCTCGGCCTCCTCCAGCGTGATGTCGCCGCGACCGATGAGGGACTCGGTGTAGAGCTTGCGCACCGAGCGCTTCTTGTCGATCAGGTCGTACATCAGCGGCTGCGTGAAGGCCGGGTTGTCCGACTCGTTGTGACCGCGGCGGCGGTAGCAGATGAGGTCGATCACCACGTCCTTGTTGAACGCCTGGCGGAACTCGAAGGCCAGGCGCGCGACGCGCACGACCGCCTCGGGGTCGTCGCCGTTCACGTGGAAGATCGGGGCCTCGATCATGCGGGCCACGTCCGTGGCGTACATCGAGGAGCGCGACGACTCGGGAGCCGCCGTGAAGCCGACCTGGTTGTTGATGACGATGTGGACCGTGCCGCCGGTGCGGTAGCCGCGCAGCTGCGACATGTTCAGGGTCTCGGCCACCACGCCCTGGCCCGCGAAGGCCGCGTCGCCGTGGATCGCCACCGGCAGGACCGTGAAGTCCGTGCCGCCCTTGTTGATGATGTCCTGCTTGGCGCGCGCGACGCCCTCCAGGACCGGGTCGACGGCCTCCAGGTGGGAGGGGTTCGCGACCAGCGAGACCTTGATCTGCTCGCCGTCCAGGCCCGTGAAGGTGCCCTCGGCGCCCAGGTGGTACTTCACGTCGCCGGAGCCGTGCATCGACTTCGGGTCGAGGTTGCCCTCGAACTCGCGGAAGATCTGGGCGTACGACTTGCCGACGATGTTGGCCAGGACGTTCAGCCGGCCGCGGTGGGCCATGCCGATGACGACCTCGTCCAGACGCGACTCGGCCGCGGAGTCGATCACCGCGTCGAGCAGCGGGATGACGGACTCGCCGCCCTCCAGGGAGAAGCGCTTCTGGCCGACGTACTTGGTCTGCAGGAAGGTCTCGAAGGCCTCCGCCGCGTTCAGCCGGCGCAGGATGCGCAGCTGCTCCTCGCGCTCCGGCTTGGAGTGCGGGCGCTCCACGCGGTCCTGGATCCACTTGCGCTGCTTGGGGTCCTGGATGTGCATGAACTCGATGCCGGTGGTGCGGCAGTACGAGTCGCGCAGCACGCCGAGGATGTCGCGCAGCTTCATCATCGACTTGCCGGCGAAGCCGCCGACGGCGAACTCGCGCTCCAGGTCCCACAGCGTCAGACCGTGCTCGACGATGTCGAGGTCGGGGTGCTTGCGCTGGCGGTACTCCAGCGGGTCGGTGTCGGCCATGACGTGGCCGCGGACCCGGTAGGAGTGGATCAGCTCGAAGACGCGCGCGGCCTTCGTGACGTCGTCGTCGTGCGAGGCGTCGATGTCCCTGAGCCAGCGGACCGGCTCGTAGGGGATGCGCAGCGACTCGAAGATGTCGTCGAAGAAGTTGTTCTCGCCCAGCAGCAGGTTCGCGACCTGGCGCAGGAACTCGCCGGAGGCGGCGCCCTGGATCACCCGGTGGTCGTAGGTCGACGTGAGCGTCATGACCTTGGAGATGCCGAGCTTGTTCAGCGTGTCCTGGCTGGTGCCCTGGAACTCCGCCGGGTAGTCCATCGAGCCTACGCCCATGATGACCGACTGGCCGGGCATCAGACGCGGCACGGAGTGGACGGTGCCGAGGCCGCCGGGGTTGGTCAGGGAGACCGTCACGCCGGTGAAGTCGTCCATCGTCAGCTTGCCGTCGCGGGCGCGGCGGACGATGTCCTCGTAGGCCTGCCAGAACTCGAAGAAGTTCAGCGTCTCGGCCTTCTTGATGGCGGCCACCACGAGCTGGCGGTCGCCGTTGGGCTTGACCAGGTCGATCGCGAGGCCCAGGTTGATGTGGGCCGGCTTGATCAGGGTCGGCTTGCCGTCCTTCTCGCCGTACGACCAGTTCATCGACGGCATGGCCTTGATGGCCTGCACCATCGCGTACCCGATGAGGTGGGTGAAGGAGATCTTCCCGCCCCGGGCGCGCTTGAGGTGGTTGTTGATGACGATGCGGTTGTCGAACAGCAGCTTCACCGGGACCGCGCGGACCGAGGTGGCGGTCGGCAGCTCCAGCGAGGCGTTCATGTTCTTCGCGACGGCGGCGGCGGGGCCGCGCAGGGGCACCAGCTCGGGCCCCTCGGGAGCCTGGGCGGCGGGCTCGGCCTTCTTCGGCTGAGCGGCCTGAGCGGCCTGCGCGGGCTGCGCCGCGGCCTTGGCAGGCGCGGCGGCCTTCGCGGGCGCGGCCGGCGTGGGCGCCGCGGGAGCGGCAGCGGGCTTCGGGGCGGCGGGAGCCGCCGGGGCGGCCTGGGCCGGAGCGGACGCGGCAGGGGCGGCCTGAGCGGGCGCCGCCGGGGTGGTGGTCCCCGCGGCCCCCGCGGCCGCGGTACCCGCCGGAGCCGACGCGGCGGGTGCGCCCGGCTTGTAGTCGGCGAAGAAGTCCCACCAGGCTCGGTCTACCGAATTCGGGTCCTGGAGGTACTGCTGATAGATCTCGTCGACGAGCCACTCGTTCGGACCGAACGCGGCAGCGGGGTTCTTCCCGGCTTGGTCGTCGGTCGAGATGCTCGAATTACTGGGGGACTGTGGCGACACGGCGGCAACCGCCCTCTTCCGCTTCTCACAAGGTGATGGACAGCGGGAATAAAGGCTACGCCTCCCTGGCCGGGAAGGTCAGGCCGGGCAAGGTCATCGTCGCGTAAGTCACATCGGAAAGCGTGTTTCGTGCCTGGAAATGGCGGGAAACAAGCGTGGTTCCGGTACGGAACGAGCGTGGGGGGATACGTCGGCACAGGCCCGTCGTCACCAGCGCGCGGGCCTGTCGCTGATCACACGTGTCCGTCTGCGCGGACGCCGGTGGATCTTGGGACTCCGGTTCGGACTTTACGTCAACTTGGCACGGATGTCTCTCCCGGAAGAGTGACAAGGATCCGGCAACCCCGCTCGGATTCGGCCACCCCGATCCGCCCCCCGTGGAGATCCACCGCCCACCGGGCGATGGCCAGCCCCAGCCCCGTACCGCCGTCGCCGCCCTGCCCCTTCGACGCGCCCGCGCTCCCGCGGTTGAACCGCTCGAAGACCCGGTGCCACTCCGAGCGCGGAATGCCGGGACCCTCGTCCAGCACCTCCAGCTCCAGCGACTCCGGCAGCGCCCCGCGCCGCGCCTTCACGGTCACGCGGCCGTGCGGCGGGCTGTGCTTGACCGCGTTGTCGATGAGGTTGGCCACCACCTGGTGGATGCGCTCGGGATCGGCGTGCGCGGTCAGCTCGGGCGGCGAGACGTCGAGGTGCAGGTGGACGTCGGTCCGCGTGTGGCTGCCGGAGCCGGAGGCGATGCCCGCGCGCGCGGGCACGGCCATGTTGGCCTCCTTCAGCACCCCGGACAGGTACGGCCACACCTCGAAGCGCCGCTTGCGCAGCGGTACGACGCCGTTGTCCAGGCGGGACAGGTCCAGCAGCGTCTCCACCAGCCGCCCGAGCCGCTCCGTCTGCTTCAGGGCCGTGCGCATCGTCTCGGGGTCGGCCGGCGAGACGCCGTCGACGATGTTCTCCAGCACCGCGCGCAGGCCCGCGATGGGCGTGCGCAGCTCGTGTGAGACATTCGCCACGAGTTCCTTGCGCTGGCGGTCCTGGGCCTCCAGGTCGTCCGCCATGCGGTTGATCGTCTGCGCCAGGTCGCCCAGCTCGTCGCGCCGGTTCTCCCGCACCCGGCGCGTGTAGTCGCCGTGCGAGATGGAGCCGGCGACCGCGTTCATGTCGTCCAGCGGCGCGGTCAGCGAGTGCGCCACGAACTGCGTTATCAGCAGCGTGGCGATCATCGAGAAGACGGTGATGAAGCGCAGCTCCGTCGCCGTGCGCATCGCGATCATCATCAGCCCGGTGGTGATGAGGACCGAGATGACGACCAGGGCGCCCAGTTTCGTCTTGATGGAGAACGGGCGCAGCCCGCCCCAGGGCTCCGGCTCGCCGGGCCCTCTGCGTGCGGCCGGACCGCCGCTCATGGCGTCGGGGTCTCCAGCGCGTAGCCGACGCCGTGCACGGTGCGGATCCGCTCGGCACCGATCTTCCGGCGCAGCGCCTTGATGTGGCTGTCGACCGTACGGGTCCCGGAGGCGTCCGCCCAGTCCCACACCTCCGCCAGCAACTGCTCACGGGAGAGCACCGCGCGCGGGGTGTTGGCCAGGCACACCAGCAGGTCGAACTCGGTCGGCGTCAGGTGCACGTCCTCGGAGCGCACCCGCACCCGGCGCTGCGCGTGGTCGATCTCCAGCTCGCCCAGGCGCAGGATGCCCGAGCGCGGCGTCGCCGCGGCCAGCGCGGCCCGCTCCACGCGGCGCAGCAGCACGTGCACCCGCGCCGCCAGCTCCCGCATCGAGAACGGCTTGGTCATGTAGTCGTCGGCACCGACGCCGAGGCCGACCAGCATGTCGGTCTCGTCGTCCCGCGCGGTGAGCATCAGCACCGGCACCGGGCGCTGGGCCTGCACCCGGCGGCAGACCTCCAGCCCGTCGAAGCCGGGCAGCATGATGTCGAGGATCAGCAGATCGGGCTGCCAGGCCTCGGCGGTGTCGACGGCGGCCGGGCCGTCACCCGCGGTCTGTACGAGGAAACCCTCGGCACGCAGGCGGGCCGCGATGGCGTCGACGATGGTCGGATCGTCCTCGACCACCAGGACCCGGCGCTGTGCGCCCGGGGTCGCCTGCGTGCCGTTGTGGGAGGTGTGTGTCTGCTCCATCGCCCGCCCCAAAGTTGCTTTCCGGAATCCGTGGGGTGATCCCGCTGACTGGCTGTGCCTGCGCATGCTTGCGATTGACGCTTGAATGATCCGCGTCAGGGAAGCAGGGTACGGGGAGTGACCGCGCCTCGGCTATCCAGGTCGGACGGCGAGGTGCACGACGTCCGGAACGCCCCGGGCAACGGGGATCTCTTCGGTACGCACCTGTTTGAACCCGGCATTCCACAAGGTTTCTTCGAATTCCGGGGAGGGCTCGGCCGACCACACCGCGAGCACCCCGCCCGGCGTCAACACCCTTGCGCAGCTTGCCAGTCCGGCCGGCGAGTACAGGGTCTGGTTGCCCTCGGTCACAGTCCAGCCGGGACCGTTGTCGATGTCCAGGCACAGGGCGTCGTACGTGGCGGAAGTCTCATTGACGTGGTCGACCAGGTCGCGCTCCGCGATCCGGGTGCGGGGATCGGCCAGGGCCTCGGCGGACAGCGCCGACAGCGGCCCGTCGCGATGCCAGTCGACGATCGCGCGCTCCCGCTCCACGACGGTGATCGCGCCCCAGCGGGGCTCGGCCGCGGCATGTGCGAGCGAGAACCCCACCCCCAGCCCGCCGATCAGCACGTGCGGCGCGGGCCGGTCGTCCAGCGCGGCGAGCGCCGCGTCGACCAGCAGCCGCTCCGAGCGGCCGTCCGAGGTGTCCATCAGGAAACAGCCGTTGGCGATGATCTGCAGCAACTCGCCGTGCCGGCGCAGCACGACCTCGCCGTAGGGGCCCTGCCGGCGGTCCAGGACCACGGGGATGTCATCGAGGGTGGTCATGACTGCCATCCTGCACGAACTGGGCTTGACGACCACGGGAATTACCGGTGACCGCCGCGCGTGCGCCGTACGCCGCGCGAAGCCGGCGGGGCGTGCCTACGCTCGAAGCAGGCAAGGGCGTGACACGACGGCGAGGACTGCCATGGCCGCGACGTACCCGTTCGTGGGACGCGAGGACGTGCTGGGCGAGCTCGCGGCCGCCCTCGAACGCGCCGCCGCCGGCCGGGGCGGGCTCGTCACGCTCACCGGGGCGGCCGGCGCGGGCAAGACCCGTACCGCCGAGGAGGCCGCAGCCGGCGCCGGTGCCTTCCGCGTCCGCTGGACCTGGTGCCCGCCGGAGACCGCCGGACGGGCCTTCCGGCCCTGGTCACGGCTGCTGCGGGAGCTGGTCGCGGACGACGTGGCCGGCGGCCGGCTGGTGGCCGCGTCGCCCCCGCTGCGCGCCCTGGTCTCCGGCACCGCGCCTTCCGCCCTGCGCGGCGCCGACCCCGAGGCGGCCCGGCTGCGGCTGGCCGGGGACGTCGCCGAACTCCTCGCCGTGACGGCCGCCCGCCGGCCCCTGCTGCTGATCCTAGGTCGGCGAGTTCCTTCACCCGGGTGTCGGTCGGCGCGGTCATGACCGGACGGCCCGTCCGCCGCCCTCCTTGGAGCTTGCTGTGAATCGCGCCCCGCGTGGCGTCGGTCACAGACAGCGACCCGTGGGATTGCGAAGGCTGGGGGAGACCGACTGACGGACGGGGCGGGAGGAGCGCGTTCACCGTGGAAACCGCCCCTACCGCCGACGCCGTGCGTCTTCGCGACCCCGCCGGTCTCCTGGACGGTCTTCCGCGTCAGCGCGGCGCCCTCGTCCCCGCCGCCACCCCGCCGAGGCCGGCCGTCCGGCGCCGCCTCCCGCGCACGCCGGTCTTCACCCTCGGCTACGCCGCCGTCCTCGCCGTCACCTCACTGATCGCGGCCTACGCCGACCCCGCCCTCGTCCACGCCCTGCACCAGGGTTCCAGCACCGACGTGGCGCACCTGCTGCGGACGCCCGTCCCCGTGCTGCTCGCCAGTGCGCTGTGGATCGCGGGCGGGATCCTCTCCCCGTACACCCTCCTCTTCCTGCTCGTGCTGTCCGCCCTGGAGCGGCGCCTGGGCGGTGCCCGCGCGGCCGTGGTCTTCCTCGCCGGTCACGTCCTGGCCACCCTCGCCACCGAGGTCCCGGTCGGGCTCGCGGTGCTCGTCGGTCATCTGCCCGGCAGTTCGCTGCACCGCATGGACTACGGCATCAGCTTCGGCGTCGCCACGAGCGTGGGCGCCCTCGCGGGCCTGCTCAGGCCGTGGCTGCGCTGGCCGCTGCTGGCCGGCTTCGGCGCCGTGGTCCTCTCCGCCCGGCTCGCCTTCACCGATCCGATGACCAACTGGGGTCACCTGATCTCGCTGGCGATCGGTGTCGCCCTGTGGCCGGCGGTCCGACGCTGGGCGGCGGCCGGAACATCCTAGGGAGCCCCACGCCCCCACCCGCCGTACCGTCCCACCGCCTTACCCGCCCCACCGCCTTACCCCGCCGTGCCGCCCTACCCGCCGTACCGCCTTACCCGCCGTACCGCCTTACCCGCCCCACCGCCTTACCCCGCCGTGCCGCCCTACCCGCCGTACCGCCCTGCCCGCCGTGCCGAGGACAGCTGCGCCGCCAGGGCCGGGACGCCGAGTTCGCGTGCCCGCCGGTCGCTCGCTCCGTGCAGCAGGTTGGTCGACTGGTAGGGGTCCGCGGCGAGGTCGTAGTACTCCCGGAACAGCACCTCTCCGCTGCCGCCCGGACGTCCGGCGGTGTCGAGGCGGGTGCGGTAGTACTCGGTGTACTGCTCCGACCGGCCGATGTACGTCGCCCAGGAGTGGATCGGCTGCCGGTCCTGCCGGTTCCACCACCACTCGGCCAGCAGGTGCTCCCGGGTGTTGCCGCGGTCGAGCAGCGAGTGGCCGTCGTGCGCGGTGTCCGGGGTGATGCCGGCCGCGTCCAGCAACGTGGGCGCGATGTCGACGTGGCCGGTGAGCCGGTCGTCCTCGCCCCCGCCGAAGCCGCCCGCCGGCCAGGACAGCAGGAAGGGCACCTCCAGCGAGGGCCGGTAGGGCACCGACTTGCGCAGCCAGCCGTGGTCGGCCCAGCACAGGCCGTGGTCGCTGGTGAAGACGACGAGCGTGTTCTCCGACTGGCCCAGCCGGCGCAGCATGTCCCGGAAGTCGCGCATCGCGTCGTCCACCGACAGCAGCGTGCGCAACTGGCGTTCCCGCAGGGCTGTTCCCTCGGCGAAGGTGTGGTGCGCCCTGCGCAGGTACGGCGGCTTGTCGGCCTTGTCGGTCTCGAAGACGGAGGGCCGGCCCTCCCAGTCCGGCACGCGGGCGCGGGCGTAGCGCCGCTCCGGGATGTTCAGCTCGTGCGCGCTGCGCGTGGCGACGTACGCGAACCACGGCCGGCGGTCGATGCGGGAGGCCTCGATGAAGGCGAGGGCGCGGTCCTTGATGACGGTGGTGTCGTAGCCGGGGATGTTCCGGACGGTGCCGTCGTCGTTGTAGTGGCCGTCGAAGTAGCGCACCGGCTCCTGCAGCAGCCACTCGTCGAAGTACGGCGGATCGTCGCCGGTGTGCCAGTAGTTGAGGTACTTGCCGAACAGGCCCGTGCGGTAGCCGGCGTCGTGCAACCGCCGCTGGACGGTGGTGCGCTGGTCCAGGTGGTACGGGTGCCGGGTGTCGAGGACGCCGTGGTTGTGGGCGTACCGGCCCGACATGATCGAGGCGCGCGAGGGCGCGCACAGCGGGGTGTTGGCGTGCGCGCGGCTGAACGTGGTGCCGTGGCCGCCGAGCCAGTCCAGGGTCCGGCGGATCGCCCAGTCCGTCTCCTTGGGCTGGTCGTCGGTGAGCACGAAGAGGATGTTGGGCCGGTCGTCGCCGGGGGCACGGCGGTGCGGGACGGGGGAGGGGGCGGCGACGCTGCGGCCCGCCACCGGTGCGGCGGTGCGGGGCGCCCGGCTGGTCGCCGTACCCGTCGGCTTCCCGGCGCCCGTGGCCCGCGACACGAGCGGCACCGCGGCCCCGGCGGCCACGACCGCCGCCCCCGCGATCAGCGCCCGCCTGGCCGGCCCCCGCCGCTGCTCCTCGGCCATCCGCTCCCCAAGTCCCCGTAAAACGCCTGACATCCCCGTATGAGGGCTCTCACAGGCTGTGGACGAGCTTGCAGTGTGCCGTCCGTTCCTGTGAATGCCGTTGCGGATTCGTGGCGGCGGGTTTGCGGTGTCCCGGCGGTCCGCGCGTCCGCGCTTCGGCCGGGAGCCCGGCGGGGTGATCGCTCAGGGCGAACATGCGTCCAGGAACAATCGAGCGCTCCCGAGCATTGAGTCGGCATAGCTCAACTTGACTGCCGAAGGGGAGATCATGGCTTCGACGTCCACACCGCTCACCCTGCCCGTGCTGCCGCTCGACGACGAGGTCGTGCTGCCCGGGATGGTGGTTCCGCTGGACCTGAGCGACGCCGACGTGCGCGCCGCGGTGGAGGCCGCCCAGGCCGCCGCCCGGTCCGAGCCCGGCAAGCCCAGGGTCCTCCTCGTGCCACGCATCGACGGGACGTACGCGAACACCGGTGTCCTCGGCACCGTCGAGCAGGTCGGCCGGCTGGCCGACGGTGACCCGGGCGCGCTGATCCGCGGCCGCGGCCGTGTGAAGATCGGCGCCGGCACCAACGGCCCGGGTGCGGCGCTGTGGGTCGAGGGGACGAGGATCGACGAGAGCGTGCCCGAGCCGCTGCCCGGCCACGTCACCGAACTGGTCAAGGAGTACAAGGCCCTCGCCACCGCCTGGCTGCGCAAGCGCGGCGCCTGGCAGGTCGTGGACCGCGTGCAGGCCATCGACGACGTCTCCGCGCTCGCCGACAACTCCGGTTACTCGCCCTTCCTGACCACCGACCAGAAGATCGAACTGCTGGAGACCACCGACCCGGTCGCCCGCCTCAAGCTCGCCACCCAGCAGCTGCGCGACCACCTCGCCGAACAGGACGTCGCCGAGACCATCGCCAAGGACGTCCAGGAAGGCGTCGACAAGCAGCAGCGCGAGTTCCTGCTCCGCCGCCAGCTGGAGGCCGTGCGCAAGGAGCTGCGCGAGCTCAACGGCGAGAAGGAGGGCGAGGAGTCCGACGACTACCGGGCCCGCGTCGAGGCCGCCGACCTGCCCGAGAAGGTCCGCGAGGCCGCCCTGAAGGAGGTCGACAAGCTGGAGCGCTCCAGCGACCAGTCGCCCGAGGGCTCGTGGATCCGCACCTGGCTGGACACCGTCCTCGAACTGCCGTGGAACGAGCGCACCGAGGACGCCTACGACATCCAGGGCGCCAAGGCCGTCCTGGACGCCGAGCACGCCGGCCTGGAGGACGTGAAGGAGCGCATCACCGAGTACCTGGCGGTGCGCAAGCGCCGCAGCGAGCGCGGGCTCGGGGTGGTCGGCGGGCGGCGCGGCGGTGCCGTGCTGGCCCTCGTCGGCCCGCCCGGCGTCGGCAAGACCTCGCTGGGCGAGTCCGTCGCCCACGCCATGGGCCGCAAGTTCGTGCGGGTCGCCCTCGGCGGCGTGCGCGACGAGGCGGAGATCCGCGGCCACCGGCGTACGTACGTGGGCGCGCTGCCCGGCCGTATCGTCCGCGCGATCAAGGAGGCCGGGTCGATGAACCCGGTGGTCCTGCTCGACGAGATCGACAAGGTGGGCTCCGACTTCCGGGGCGACCCGGCCGCGGCCCTCCTCGAAGTCCTGGACCCGGCGCAGAACCACACCTTCCGCGACCACTACCTGGAGGTCGAACTCGACCTCTCCGACGTGGTGTTCCTCGCGACGGCGAACGTCCTGGAAGCCATCCCGGAGGCCCTGCTGGACCGTATGGAGCTGGTCCGCCTGGACGGCTACACCGAGGACGAGAAGATCGTCATCGCCCGCGACCACCTGCTCCCGCGCCAGCTGGAGCGGGCGGGGCTGGACAAGGACGAGGTCGTCATCGACGAGAGCGCGCTGCGCAAGCTGGCCGGCGAGTACACGCGCGAGGCCGGGGTCCGCAACCTGGAGCGCTCCATCGCGCGCCTGCTGCGCAAGGTCGCGGCCCAGCACGAACTGGGCGAGCGGGAGCTGCCGTTCACCGTCACGGACGGCGACCTGCGCGCGCTGATCGGCCGTCCGCACCACGTCCCGGAGTCGGCCCAGGACCCGGCGGAGCGCCGCACGGCGGTCCCGGGCGTGGCGACGGGCCTGGCGGTGACCGGCGCCGGCGGCGACGTGCTGTTCGTCGAGGCGTCCCTGGCCGACCCGGAGACGGGCGCGGCGGGCCTGACGCTGACGGGCCAGCTGGGCGACGTGATGAAGGAGAGCGCGCAGATCGCCCTGTCCTTCCTGCGCTCGCACGGCGCGGAGCTGGAGCTGCCGGTCGGCGACCTGAAGGACCGGGGCGTGCACATCCACTTCCCGGCCGGCGCGGTCCCCAAGGACGGCCCGAGCGCCGGCATCACGATGACGACGGCGCTGGCGTCGCTGCTGTCCGGCCGGCTGGTGCGCACGGACGTGGCGATGACCGGCGAGGTCTCGCTGACCGGGCGGGTGCTGCCCATCGGCGGCGTGAAGCAGAAGCTGCTGGCCGCCCACCGGGCCGGGGTGACGACCGTGATCATCCCCAAGCGCAACGAGCCCGACCTGGACGACGTCCCCGCCGAGGTGCTGGACAAGCTCGACGTCCACGCCGTCACGGACGTCCGCCAGGTCCTGGAGCTGGCGCTCGCCCCCGCCACGAGCGAGGCGGCGCCGGAGGTTCCCGTGGCGGCGTGACGGACGCTGCGGGATGAGGAGAAGGCCCGGGTTCTCGTGAGGGAGGCCCGGGCCTTCGCCGTACGCCGGTGCGTCAGCCGTTCGCGAGGGCCTGGACGCGGTCCAGGGCGCCGTTGAACTTGTCGTGGTCGCCGACCGTGGGACCGGAGGAGGTGTACTGCCACATCGTGTAGTACGACCAGCCGGCCGGCAGCGTCCCCACGGTGGAGGCGTAGCGGGCGATCCACAGCGGGTTGGCGGAGGCGAAGCCGCCGTAGTTGCCCGTGCAGTCGGTCCACCAGCTGGTGGCCGTGTAGATGACCGCGTCACGGCCCGTGCGGGACTTGTAGGTGTTCAGGAAGTCGGCGATCCAGCCGACCATCCCGCTCGCCGACTTGCCGTAGCACTCGGCGCCGTACGGGTTCCACTCGATGTCGAGGACACCCGGGAGGGTCTTGCCGTCCGCCGACCAGCCGCCGCCGTGGTCGACGAAGTAGTTGGCCTGGGTGGCACCGCTGGTGGTGTCGGGTGTGGCGAAGTGGTACGCGCCGCGGATCATGCCGACGTTGTAGGAGCCGTTGTACTGCTGGGCGAAGTAGGGGTTCGTGTAGTACGTCCCCTCCGTCGCCTTGGTGTAGGCCCACTTCACGCCGCTGCTCCACAGGGTCGACCAGGCGACATTGCCCTGGTAGCCGGAGACGTCGACGCCCTCGGTCTGGGTGACCGCGGTGGGGGCGGGCGAGCCGCCCTGGCCGTCGTGGGCGACGACGCCCATGCCCATGCGGGCGGTGCCGCGGGCCGGCTTCGAGGCCGCGTCGGCCGGGGTGGTGAGGGCCAGCGGGAGGGCGGTGAGCAGGAGTCCGGCGAGGAGGAGGAAGAGGCGCCGGGGGCGGAGCGTTCCGGGTCTGTGCACAGGCATGGGCAGTGCCTCCGAAGGCTCGGTGATGCTCGGTGGGGGATGTGCACGGTGCCGTGGGGGATGGCGTGGTCATGCCAGAGGTGCCGGAGAGAGACGCTACGCACGTAGACCGGGGAGTGGGAAGAGGGGCCGGAGGCTGCCGTTGGTCTAGCCCTGCGAAATACTGGCGGAGCTGCGGCGACGACGGCGGTTGGCGGAAACTTTCAGGACCGGGAAAACCGAGGCGGGGACTGACGTGCACGAAGGCGGAAACGGCGAGCGACGCCGAGTCGGATCGGTGGCGTCACCGAGTGGTGCAGACCAGGAGTACCTGTCCCTGGAACGCGAACTGACCGTCCTGCTGCGGCGCGCCCGCGCCAACCAGGGCGAGATGGCCCGCGAGGTCCATCCGGACCTGGAGTCGGCGGCGTACGGCCTCCTGGTCCGCCTCGACGAGTGCGGACGCCAGCGGGCCACGGAGCTCGCCGCCTACATCGGCGTCGGCAAGGCCACCATGTCCCGCCAGCTCAGGGCCCTGGAGGAGCTGGGCCTGGTCGCCCGCGAGCCCGACCCGGCCGACGGACGCGCCTGGCTCGTGCACCTCACGGAGGAGGGCCACCGCCGGGTGAGCAGGGTCCGCGACGCCCGACGGGCCCGTTACGTCAGCCAGCTGGCCCACTGGGACCGGCGCGAGGTGGCCGAACTGGCCCGCCTGCTGCACCAGCTGAACGGTGTCATGGAGAAGTAGGCGCTCAGGACAGCTCCGTTCGCGTCCCCGCCGTGGGCGCGAGCTCGTGGCGGACGTACCACTCCGTGGCCAGCAGCCGCTCCCGGTCGGCCGCCGGGAGCGCTGCCAGCCGCCCGGGCAGGGCGCCCCGCTCGACTTCGCTGCGGTGCGCCAGGACCGCGCCGGTCTTCTGCTCCAGCCACGGCCGCACGTCCACGCGCGCGCCCACCCACGCGTCCGGCACGGCGTGGAACTGCCTTCCACTCCTCACCAGGTGCCCGCCCAACTCCCCGGCGGCCGACTCCGGGTGCGTGGCCAGGTAGAGGGCGCGCGGCCGCCAGGGCGCGCCGGCGTCCGGGTACAGACCGCCGAGACCGGCGGCCTGCGCGGCGAGCAGCGCCACCCGGTGGGTGTGGACGTGATCGGGGTGACCGGACAGATTCCCGTACGCGTCGTGCGTGACGACGACCTCCGGCCGGAACTCCCTGATCTGCGCCACCACGCGCCCCACGACCTCGTCGAGCGGCGCGTCGCACCACCGGACCGCGCCGGGCGCCGACTCCGGCACGCGGGCGTCCGCGTACCCGAGCAGCCGTGGCTTCCCGGCCCCCAGAATCCGCAGCGCCTCCGCCAACTCCGGTACCCGGTGGGTGCCTTCGGCCCAGGTGGCGGTGACCACACCGGTACGGGCCCCACCGCCCGCGTGCCGGGCGAGCACACCGCCGGCGATGAGGGACTCGTCGTCGGGATGGGCGAACACGCCCAGGAGGCTGGGCAGCGACATGGACGCATCCTCCGGCTTCGGGACGGGTAAGGGAGGGTCGGCTCAGTCTGCCCTGTCCGTGGCCGATACGAGTCGCGGGACGACGGGGGCGGTGGGGGATGTCCGGGGGGATACGCCGATTCGGCCGGGTGACGGCGAGAGCACTGCTGGCCGCGATGGTCCTCGCGGCACCGGTGGCCGCGCGCGTGGGGTGGGTGGGGTCGGCCGAGGGGGTGTACGAGCGGGCGGCCGCGGCGGCGAGCGACGACGGTGGCGGGCAGGACGGCAAGGGGGCCGCGGAGAGCACCGCGCAGGTCGGCAAGCGGTACCGGGCGACGGGGCATCCACCGCGGAGCGGGACCACACGGGTGCGCATCACTGCGGGCACCGGCGCCGACGCCGGCCTGTGGGTCGTGAACACCACGTACGTCGCGACGCTCCGTCAGCGGGACCCGATGGTCGACGACCTGCGGACCGGAGATCAGATCCTCGTCGACTGGCTGCCGTTCGAGATCGGACTCGGACGGCAGAAGAGCGCGGACTGCTCCTACCGGGCCTTCCAGGCGTACGTGGGGGACGACATCCTCCGGCAGAGCGGATCCGGCGCTCCGGTGCGGGCGACGGCGCTCAGTTCCGACAGATGGCAGGGCGACGCCTACGACTGCGTCAACGGGGACACCGTGGTCACCCTCCAGGTGCGGGACGGCCGGCTCGGCGCACACGGTGTCTTCGACCGGTGGACCGTCACCATCGACACCTCCGACCGCACCATCCGCAGCCTCCGGGGCGCGGCTGTGCTCCGGCAGAGCGCCCACAGCGCGGTCCTGCTGCTCCCGGCCCGGGCCGCCCGGGTCACCGTGGAACTGGACGGCCGGGACTACCCGCCCACCGGCCGGCCGGGCGGCGCGGCCTTCGTCGCCCGTGCGCTCCAGGAGACGCCGGGCGCGGGGTGGGAGGCGCTCTGGCTGATCCTGGCCGTGGTGGCGGTGGCCCGGTACTGGCTGGTGCCCTTCGTGCGGGACTGGGCGCCGGAGGCCACCCGGCGCCGTTGGGTCGCCTCGGCCGTCGCGGGCAGCGCCCTGACGGGTGTCCTGCTGCTCTACTCACTGAACGAACCCGGCGACTCGTCCCCGCAGTGGTCCTTCCTCACCTATCCGGGCGGGGCGGCCCTGACCGTCTGGTGGTGGGTGGTGCTGCCCTTCCTGGTGGCGGCCTTCGCCGTGCGGCTGACCGAGGGCCGCGCTCCCACACCGGGGCGGTTGCTGCCTCTGGCCGTTCCGAGCCTCCTCCTGCTGATCCCCATGACGACCCTCGCGGTGACGGGCCGGACCGCCGGCCCCCTCCTCGTCCTGGTCCCCGCGATCGCCGTCACCGTGGCCGTGGCGTGGGCCCTGACGGCGGGCCTGTGCGGAAGCGCGGGGCGGCGCTGGGCCGGCACCGCCGCGATCGGCACCTGGCTGGCCGTCCTCGCCGCCGGACCCGGTATGGGACTGCCCATCACCTACACCTACCTTCCCTTCCCCTCGTGGCAGGCCGCGGACTCGATCGGCTTCGCGGGCATCGCCTGGGGCTGGGCCGCCGTCGTGTGGGCCCTGCTGACCTTCCTCGACGGGCGCAGATGGGTCGCGTGGTCCTCCGGAGCGGCCCTGCTGGGCGTCGCGGTGGGGACGGCGGTCGGTGTCCACCAGGGTTTCGAGTGGAACATGTACGACGACGTGTGGCAGACGACCGGGCCGGACGACTACACCGCCGCGAGCTGGCCCCTGGGCATGATCGAACTGGGCATCGCCTGGGCCGCTCTGACGTATCTGCGCAGGTGTGACGCCGGACCGGGAGAGGGAGGCTGGCCCCGGTACACCCGTACCGCGATGCTCGCCCTGGGTGTCGCCGCGGCGGGATCCGGCCTCGGCTTCCGCGGGTTCTCCCCGTTCGGCTGGGACACGCGCAGCGCCTACTACACCGCCCTCGTGATCGCCGCCGTCGGCTTCTCCTGGCTGCTCCCGCCCGCCGCCGGGGACCGGGCCGCCCGCCTGCACGACGCCCGTCCCCGCGTCCACAACCGGCTGGTGCACGCCCTGTTGAAGGACCAGGCCCTGGCGGCGGGCCGCCGCGAGTTCCTCACCGCCTCCCGGGCCGGCCTCGCCTCCGGCGACCTGAGCACCCGCGAGTGGAGCCGGCGCTGGGCGAGCCTGGGCGGGCTCGGTGCACGCGGCACGTCGCCCCAGCGTTCCGCAGCCCTCAGGACCGTGGCCCTGGGCACCTCGGGCGGCCGCAGCGGGCTGCGCAACGGCGTGGCGGGAGCGGCGACGCTGGCCCTGCTCACCGTGCCGTGGCTCTCGTACACGCTCCCGCCGCTGCTCGGCCAGGTGCAGGACATCCAGAACGTCGAAGCCTGGGCCTACTGCCTGCGCTGGCCCCTCTACGGCTTCGTCTACGGCTACGCCTACTCGTGGCTGCGCGGCGACGGTCCCATCGGCAAGGCGCTGTGCCTGCTGGCCGTCGTCCTGCCCGTGGAACTCGCCCAACTGCTGCACCAGGGACTGGAACCGGGCCGTTTCGTCGTCTCCCTGCTGATCACCACCGGCAACTGCCTCGCCGTGCTCCTGGTGCTCGGCCTGTACTGGGAGGCCCGGCTCGTGCGCGCCGCGGGCCTGCGCTGGGGGCAGATCCGCAACTTCCGTTCGCTGTCGGCGGTGGCCGTCCCGGCGACCACCGTGCTGGTGGCGGCGGCCACCACGCTGGCGACGACGATGGTGGGCGCCTGGATCACCCCCGACACCGGTCCCGCCGCGGACAACCGGCCCTCGGTCACCTCCTCGCAGACCCCAGGGCCCTGACGGCGGGTCACCGCAGGTCGACGTAGACGGCCGTCGCGTCGTCGTGGGTCTTGCTGCGGCCGAGGAACGCACGCTTCTCCTCGTCCGCGCGCTCCAACTCCCGCACGCGGTCCACCAACGCGGCCGTCCCCTCCTTCCGCACGAAACGGAAGCAGTCCGACCAGTCGCCCTCGCGGAACTTCTCCACCCAGCGGGCCGCGCCGTCGGTCAGCGCCACCAGCGTTCGTACGGCGTCCCGGGGGAGGGAGCCCGTCACCGCCCGTGCCCCGACCGAGGGGTCGGCCGCCGCCGTGAAGAAGCCGCCTTCCCTGTTGCGGAGGGTGCTGTCGATCAGGGCGTCCGCGGCGAGGGCGGATGGGGGGAGCCGGGCGAGCCGGTCGTCCAGCACCGGCGTCACCGAGCCGTCGGGGGCCTCCACCAGCAGCGCCGAGTCCGACAGGACCAGGTACTCCACCGACCGCGTCGACCACCGGGCCACCACCACCGTGGCCTGCGGGGTGCGCGGGTGAGAAAGGTCACAAGTGTGCGCATGGGTGGAAGCTGTGCGCCCGATGGCCTCGCCGAGGACCTCGGAGAGCGGAACATCCGGGCGGGAAACGGTCAGTTCGGTCAGCGCGCCGCCGAGCCGTGCGGTGTACCAGGGGACGGAATGCAGACAGGCCGTGCCGCCCCGCGGCGGGGTCACGCCGTCCAGGACGACCACCGCGCCGCCCTGGCCCGAAGCCGGTAGGGCGACGCTCGCGAAGTCCTCGTTGGGGTGGGCCGGATCGCCGGGTTCCGAAACAAGTTCCGTACGCATCCGGCCAGTCTGCACGAGCTCTTCACAGCGTTCACGAAAGGCCGCCAACGGTCGCGGAGTTCACGCACTCTCGCAGGTCAGGCGTCTGTTTTGCGGGGGAATTCGCCGCTCCGGGAAGGCGTGGCGGCACATATTGCCACCGGTCGCCGTGGACGTCCAACCGGCCCGCCGGACAAGACCGCTGCAAGGGCCAGAGGAACTTGCCCGCCAACTCCCCTCCGATGTTCACTCCTTCGGGTGGCGGGTCAGGTGATGCGCGCCCACTGCCCACCGGCACTGGGAGGGTCGGGGACCGTACCGGGGATACTCACAGTCGGCATCCGTTGACGGAACGTCACCCGGGCCCATGAGTACACGAGTACACGAGTCAGGAATGCGAGCACCGGTGCAGAAGACGCGGCCTCGTCGCACAGGCAGCCAACCGGCCTCCGGGGAGGGCACGGCCGTCGCCCCCGCCGCGGGCAAGGGCCGTCCCACCCACGTACGCAACCGCCTCGTCGTCGCCGTCGCGGTCGTCGCCGCCGCGATCGCGGGCGCGGGCGCACCCTCCGTACTGGCCGCCTCCTCCCAGCTCAAGGACTCCCAGGACCTGGTGACGCTCGCCGGGCAGACCCAGGACGCCCTGGCGCTGGCCCACTCGCTGGCCGACGAGCGGGACGAGGTCACCTCCTACATCGCCGCCGGGCGGCCCAAGTCCAAGGCCCCCTCCGAGCAGCGCAGCGCCCGCGTCGACCGGCAGGTCGACGACCTGCGCGCCGACACCGACACCCCGGCCGCCCTGCGCGCCGACCTCGACGACATCGCCTCCGTGCGCCGCTCGGCGCTCACCGGCCAGAGCAGCGCCCTGCAGGCCCACGAGGCCTACTCCGCCGCCATCACCAAGCTGCACGCCCTCGCCGAGCAGCTGGCCGAGCAGATGCCGCCGCGGGCCGGATCCGGCGCCTACGCCCTCGCCGAGCTCGACACCGCCGTCCAGCAGGCCGCCGCAGCCCGCGGACTGCTGCTGGCCGCGCTCAACGTGCCCACCACCGAGCAGACCGTCATCAACCCGGTGAGCGGTCTGGCGACCACCGAGACCACCTCCTCGGCCGCCGACACCAAGACCCGCGACGCCCTCACCGCCGCCGCCCAGCAGGCCCGGCTGCGCTCCGACGCGGCCCTCGCCGACTTCCGGGACACCGCGCCGAAGGCCGCCCGGACGTCGTACGACTCCACCGTCACCGGTCCCGAGGTCAACAGCGCCGACAAGTACCTCGCCTCCCTCACCGACCAGCCGACGCTCTCCGACTCCGAACTCGGCACCAGCACCTCCAAGGTGGACGCCGCCCTCTCCGCGCGCGTGGACGCCATGCGGGGCGTGGAGTCCGCGCTCTACGACCGCCGCACCAAGGACCTCGCCCGGTTGCGCGACGACGACGTGAGCGCCCTGGAGCTGCGTATCGCCGTGCTCGGCGCGCTGCTGCTGATCGCCGTCGGCACCGCCACCGCCATGGCCCGCAGTCTCACCCGCCCGCTCGCCGTCCTGCGGCTGGGCTCCGCCCGGCTGGCCGGCGCGGAGGACGTGACCACCGAGGAACCCGTCAAGTTCACCGGCCGCAACGACGAGTTCGCGCAGGTCGTCCGCTCCGTCAACGCCCTGCACGCGCACGCCGTCGCCCTCCAGGAGCGCATCGCCACCCTGGAGGCCGACCGCAAGCACCTGGTCGGACAGCGGCAGAAGATGGCGGACGCGCGCGAGGAACTTCGCGCCGAGATCGCCGAGTCCGCCGCCCAGCTGGAGCGGCTGCGCACCAGCATCGGGTCCACCTTCGTCAACCTCGCGCTGCGCACGCTGGGGCTCGTCGAGCGCCAGCTCACCGTCATCGAGGGCATGGAGGAGCGCGAGCAGGACCCCGACCGGCTGGCCACGCTCTTCAAACTCGACCACTTCGCCACCGTCATGCGCCGGCACAGCGAGAACCTCCTCGTCCTCGCCGGCACCGAACACGTCCAGCAGAGCGCCGGGCCCGTGCCGCTGGTCGACGTGGTGCGGGCCGCGGTCAGCGAGATCGAGCGGTACGAGCGGGTGCGGATCGCCGCGTTGCCGCCGCACGGGCACGTGGTGGGCTTCGCGGCCGACGACCTCTCCCACCTGCTCGCCGAGCTGATGGAGAACGCCACCTCCTTCTCGCCGCCCGACCTGCCCGTCGAGGTCTCCGGCTGGCTGCTGGAGAACGGCGAGGTCATGCTCTCCGTCCAGGACGAGGGCATCGGCATGACCGGCGAGCGCATGAGCCGCCTCAACGCCCGCCTCGCCGAGTTCGACCCTGAGTCGCCGTACGACCAGGAGGGCGACGACGGTCTCGGCCTCGGCCTGTACGTCGTCGCGCGCCTGGCCCACCGCCACGGTGTCCGCGTGCAGCTGCGCGAGCAGAAGCAGGGGGGTGTCGCCGCGGTCGTGGTCCTGCCGAGCACGCTCCTCGCGGCGGCCCCCACCGCGGCCGTCCCCTCCGCCACGCCCTACTCCCAGGCCCACACCTACTCCCTCCC
This sequence comes from Streptomyces sp. 7R007, assembly GCF_054850255.1. NCBI lineage: Bacteria > Bacillati > Actinomycetota > Actinomycetes > Kitasatosporales > Streptomycetaceae > Streptomyces > Streptomyces sp. 7R007. The sequence continues at coordinate 45,136 of NZ_JBTWMV010000023.1, forward strand.
CGGCGCCGACGCCGAAGCCAACTCCAACCTCCTCCCCACCCGCCCGAAGTCGTCCGACCCCCTGGTGGACCTGGCGGAGCGGGCGGTACGGGAACGGGAGGAGACCGGCGAGGACACACCCGCACGGCAGCCCACCGAGCCCGCGCCCGAGCCGCTGGGGTCGGACCCGGGTCCGACTGCGGCCGCGGCTGCGGGGGAACGGACGAAGCCGGAGGGGGCCGCACGCGAGCCGCAGGAGCCGCAGCGTTCCGCCGGCGAGCGCGACGGCCGCGACGGGGCCGTGCCCGGGTCGCCGGAGTCCGAGGGCGTCGTGCGCCAGAGGCCAGGGTCGGGGCATTCCGGATGGGAGCCCGGCGAGCAGGACGCGGGCGAGGGTGCGCGGGAGCGGGCCGGGGTGGGGCTGTCCGCCGCCGAGACCACGATGGAGCTGTTCATCCCGGCGCAAACCGCGGAAGAGGCCCCCACCCACACGCAACCCGGCACCGCCCAGGGCGCAGACGCCTCCACCCACGCGCAATCCGGCACCGCCCACGGCGCAGAGGCCGCTTCCACTCACACGCATCCGGGTGCCGCTCAGGGCGCAGACGCCTCCACCCGCGCGCGTCCCGGTGCCGTTCAGGGCGCTGACGCTCCCACCCCCACGCAACCCGCGGTCGCCGGCGGTGGGGACGGCCCGGTGGGGCCACCCGCAGGCGAGCGTGAGAGCCGCACGGGTGGTGCGGGTGGGCACGAACCCGCCGAAGGGGAAGCCGAGGCGCGGTCCGAACACACCCGCACCCCGGACGAGGAACCCGTCACCGCCAAGGGCCTCCCCAAGCGCACCCCGAAGATCACCGCCCCCGCCCAGACCCCACGCCAACGCCCCAGCTCGGTGGATGCCGAAGCCCTCCGCAGGAGGCTCGGCGGGTTCCGCCAGGGCGCCCAGGCCGGCTACCGCGACGTCCAGGCGGAGATCGCCGAGCAGACCGGCCAGACCAGGACACCAGCCACGGGGGGCACAGTCGAGGAGGCAAGCAGTTGACCGCGCCCAGTACCTTCGGACTGAGCAGTGAAGCCCGCAACCTGCACTGGTTGCTGACGAACCTGGTCGAGGAGGTGCCGGGCATCCAGTCAGTGGCCGTCGTCTCGTCCGACGGCCTGCTGCTGCTCTCCTCCGACCCGGGCCGAAACGCCGAGGCCAAGGCCAAGCAGGAGAAGCGCACCGGCCCCCGTGGCTCCGCCGCCGACCTCGCCACCATCGTCTCCGGCATCGGCAGCCTCACCATCGGCGCCGCCAAGCTCATGGAGTTCGGCGGCGTGAAGCACACGATGGTCGCGATGGAGGAGGGCAGCCTGTTCGTGATGTCGATCAGCGACGGCTCCCTGCTCGGCGTCCACGGCTCCGCGGACTGCGACATGAGCGTGGTGGCGTACCACATGGCCCTGTTCGTCGGCCGCGCCGGCCACGTCCTGACGCCCGAACTCCGCAGCGAGCTACGGAAATCCCTGGAGCAGGAGTCCGCGGGGAGTACGCGATGACCGGCGACCAGCGCACGAAGCAGACGCTCCCCGTCCGCGGCGGCGACCGCAAGCCCGCCCGCGTCCGCCCCTACTCGCTCACCGGCGGCCGTACCCGCTTCGGTCACGTCCTCCTCGTGGAGACGTTCGTCGCGGCGCTCGAAGCCCCCGAGGAGCGCAAGGAGTTGACGAATGGTTCCCTCACCACCCGGGTCATGCCGGAGATGCGGGCCATCGTCGACCTGTGCCGCCGTATGCGCACGGTGGCCGAGATCGCCGCGCTGCTGAAGATGCCGCTCGGCGTGGTCCGCGTGTTGCTCAGCGACCTCGCCGACCAGGGAAAGATCCGCGTCTACGGAACGGGCACCGGGCACGGCACGGGCCGCCCGGACCGCGCTCTGCTGGAAAGGGTGCTGAGTGGACTCCGCCGTCTTTGATGACACCGGTTTCGGCGACACCGGTGTGAGGGACACCGACGAGGACCTGAAGTCCTGGCAGACCGACCGCACCCGCGCGCCCATCGCCACGAAGATAGTCGTGGCCGGCGGCTTCGGCGTCGGCAAGACCACCCTCGTCACCGCCGTCTCGGAGATCACGCCGCTGCAGACCGAGGCGCTGATGACCGAGGCGAGCGAGGAGACCGACGACCTCACCGCCACGCCCGGCAAGCTCACCACCACCGTGGCCATGGACTTCGGCCGCATCACGCTCGACGACGACCTGGTGCTGTACCTGTTCGGCACGCCGGGCCAGCAGCGGTTCTGGTTCATGTGGGACGACCTGGTGCGCGGCGCGATCGGCGCGGTCGTCCTCGCCGACACCCGGCGGCTGAAGGACTGCTTCCCCGCGCTGGACTACTTCGAGAGCTGCGGACTGCCGTACGTCGTCGCGGTCAACCACTTCGACGGCAGCGAGCGCTTCGAACCGGAGGACGTGCGGGAGGCGTTGACGATCCCCGCGCACATACCTGTAATGATCATGGATGCGCGGCGGAGGATCTCGGTGATCGAGACCCTCCTGTCCCTCGTCGCCCACGCGCTGGACGAAACCCCCGAGTAGTCCACCGAGCAGTCCAGCAGTCCCCGAGTAGGAGAACAGCCCCGGTATGCGGAAGATACTCGTCGTAGGAGCCGGTCAGTCCGGTCTCCAGCTCGCCCTCGGCCTTCAGTCGCACGGGTACGAGGTCACCCTGATGTCGAACCGGACGGCGGACGAGATCCGCTCCGGCCGGGTCATGTCGACCCAGTGCATGTTCCACACGGCACTGCAGCACGAGCGCGATCTCCAGCTGAACTTCTGGGAGTCCCAGGCCCCGAAGATCGAGGGGCTCGGCGTCTCGGTCGCGGCCCCCGGCTCGTGGGCCGAGGGCCCGGCGGCGCGGGCCATCGACTGGGTGGGCCGGCTCGCCGGGTACGCGCAGTCGGTCGACCAGCGGGTGAAGATGGCCGGCTGGATGGAGACGTTCGCGCAGCGCGGCGGCCAGCTGGTCATCCACGGCGCGGCCGTCGGCGACCTCGACTACTTCTCCCGTACGTACGACCTGGTGCTGGTGTCGGCGGGCAAGGGCGAGCTGGTGTCCATGTTCGCCCGCGATCCCGAGCGCTCCCCCTACAGCGAGCCGCAGCGCGCCCTGGCCGTCGCCTACGTCCACGGGCTGGGCCCGCGCCCCGAGCACCCCGACTACTACGCCGTCCGCTGCAACCTGGTCCCCGGTGTCGGCGAGCTCTTCGTCATGCCGACGCTCACCACCTCCGGGCCGGCCGACATCCTGTTCTGGGAGGGCATACCCGGCGGCCCGCTCGACGTCTTCACCGGCGTGAAGGACCCGGCGGAGCACCTCTCCCTGACCCTGGAACTCATGGAGCGGTACACCCCCTGGGAGTACGAGCGGGCCAAGAACGTCGAACTGACCGACGCGGGCGGTGTGCTGTCGGGCCGCTACGCCCCGACCGTGCGCAAGCCCGTCGGCCGGCTGCCCGGCGGCGGCCTGGTCCTCGGCGTGGCGGACGTCGTCGTCGCCAACGACCCCATCACCGGGCAGGGTTCGAACTCGGCGTCCAAGTGCGCCGCCGCCTACCTCGCCTCGATCCTGGAGCGCGGGGACGGCGCGTTCGACGAGGCCTGGATGCAGGCGACGTTCGACCGCTACTGGGAGACCGCGCAGCACGTCACCAAGTGGACCAACGCCATGCTCGCCCCGCCGCCGGAGCACATCCTGAACCTGATCGGCGCCGCCGGCCAGATCCAGCCGGTCGCCGACCGGTTCGCGAACGGCTTCGACAACCCGGCCGACTTCGAGAACTTCTTCTACGACCCCGAGAAGACGGCCGCCTACCTGGCCACGTTCGGCTGAGCGTCCCCGGTCCCGGTGCCCTGATCGCCGTCCGGGCGGACCGCGCCCAGGACGGGGTACGCCGCCACCGGTGACACCGTGACCTTCTCGCCGGTGCGCGGGGCCTGGACGACCTTGCCGTCCCCGAGGTACATCGCCACGTGCGTGGCCTCGGGGAAGTAGACGACCAGGTCGCCCGGGCGCAGCTCGGTCAGGGGCACGTGCGGCAGCCGCGCCCACTGCTCCTGGCTGGTGCGCGGGATCGGCCTGCCGGCGTGCAGCCAGGCCTGGGAGGTCAGGCCCGAGCAGTCGTACGTCGCCGGGCCCTGCGCGCCCCACTCGTAGGGCTTGCCGAGCTGCCGGACCGCGTAGCGCACCGCCCGGTCCGCCTCGCGGGACGGCTCGCGGTCGTCGTCGCCCAGCGCGCCGGAGGTCAGCAGGTGCGACTGGGCCCTGTCGACGTCCTTCTTCTCCAACTCGGCCAGCGCGGCGAGCTGTTCGGGGGTGAGGGAGGCGAGCAGCTCCTCCACGTCGTCCAGACGGCGCCGTACGTCGTCCTTGCTCTTCTTCTGCCGTGCGGCCAGGGAGAGTTGCTCGTCGAGCGCCTTGCGGGCCTTGCGGGCCAGTTCGGCGGCCTTCTGCTCCGTGCCGGTGAGGCGGCCCAGCGTCTCGGCGCGGTCGCGCGCCACCCGGCCGAGCACATGGCCCTCGTCCAGGGCCTGTTGGGGATTGCGGGCGAGCAGCAGGCGCAGGTACGGCGAGAGGGCGGTGCTGTTGTTCTGGTACTGCTGGCGGGCCAGACGGCCGGCCGCGCTGCGGCTGTCCTGGAGGGAGAGGCGGGCGTGGGCCAGGGCGGTGTCCAGGCGGGTGACCTCGGCGCGCTGCCTGGCGAGCTTCTCGGCGGTCGCGTTGTAGGTCTCGGTGGACTGTTCGGCCTCGTGGTAGAGCTTCTGAAGGTCCGTCAGCAGCTGGGCTACGCTGCGCCCGTCGGGCCCGGGCGCGGGGGCGGGGTCGGCCGCGGCGGGCACGGGCGCGAGCGCGGTGCCGGCCGCCACCGCCGCCGTACACACCAGACGCAGAAGGCTTCCTGACACGTCATCACCTCCGGTGCGGGGCAGCCCCTCTGCTCCGCACCGCGAGCTTCAGGGGATCGCTCGGGGCGCGCGCGCCGAGTGTGCGCGGTTTGCAGTAATCCCGTCACCCGTCGGTGTCGGCCGGCCTGGACCAGGGCCACCGGAGGCGCCCGGTGGGCTTGCCCTGCGGGTCGTACTCGTACTTCCAGCCCTGCGGTACGCCCAGGCGCTTGCTGTGGCCGCGGGGGACCCGGCGGTAGACCAGGACCGTGGCCGGGCCGCCGGCCGCGTCCGGGACGGGGATGCGGTACGTCTTGGGCGGCCGGCCGGTGGGGCCCAGCAGGACGGGCAGGACCCTGCCGTCCATGGGGCCGCCCTCGAAGGGGGTCTCTTCGCTCTTCACGGCAGTAGTCTCAGCCATCCTCGGCGAGCGACCTGACCAGCGCCGCCGTCTGCGGGTCGCGGGTCGCGGTGACCGACAGGACGGCCGCGAACTGGTCCACCAGCCAGTCGCGCAGTTCGTCGGCGGGCGGCTGTTTGCCCTCGTCGAGCCAGATGAGGGAGGCGGCCTCGACCGCGGTGATCCACATCCGTACGGTCATGCGCAGCCGCAGGCCGGGGTCGGGGACCCGGAGGTGGCTGAGGATGTGCTCGGCGGCGGCCCTGCGCACGCCGTCCACGATCGCCGTCGTGCGGGACGTCTCGACCACGCTGCCGCCCTGGAGGAGGGCGCTGAAGCCGGGGTCGTGCTGGTCGACGAAGGTGAGGTAGCGGTCGAGGGCGCGGGCGAGGCGGGGCAGGAGGGGGCCCTCGCGGGGCTCGTCGAAGCAGTGCCGGAGCTCTTCGGCGGCGGAGCGCAGGGCGGCCTCGTAGAGCTGCTGTTTGCCGCCGGGGAAGTACCGGTACACCAGGGGGCGGGAGACGCCGGCCGCCTCCGCCACGTCGTCGAGGGAGACCTCCTCGGGGGCGCGGTGGGCGAAGAGGCCGAGGGCCGCGTCGAGGAGCTGGCTGCGGCGCTCCTCGACGCTGAGGCGACGGTAGGCGGGGGTCGGGGCCGACGGGGTCATGACCAGCAGCGTAACCGTCGTGGAATGCCTGCGGCGCATGTGTGGGTTTGGTGGGGGTGCGCGTAGCACCTGCGGGCGGTCCCCCCACCCCGGTCCCTTGCCGCCGTACGCGGCTGTCGCTAGGCCAGGAGGCCCGACGACTTCCACAGGCGGCGGCCTGCTCCGCGCAGGACGCCGATGTCGTCCAGGAAGTCCGTCAGGCGCTTGGCGCCGGTCTGCATGACCTCGCGGCGGTGGGCGCTCGCCTTCACCTGGGCCATGGCCTCGCGCTTGTCCAGGCCTACGTTCGTGTAGACCTCGGGGTTGACGAAGGCGACCGAGAAGACGCGGGCGAACTCGCCGGAGGTGATCCGCGTGAACTCCTGCGACCAGCGCGGGGCCGTCACCATCTGGCGGCGCAGCTCCTCGCGGGCGTAGCGGACGTGGCGGGCCTCCTCGACGACGTGGATGCGCGTGACGCCGCGGATGAGGGGCTGCACCCGCTCGTCCGGGAAGGTCAGGCGCTGCATCCAGTCGAGGACCTCCTCGCCGAGGAGGGTGGCGGTGAAGGAGCCCGGCGTGGTGGAGATCGTCTTGAACAGGCGGCCGAGGTGCTGGTGGACCCGTGCCACGGGGTACCAGGGCGTGTCGCCGCGGGAGATGAGGCGGGCGAACATCTTCGAGTGCCGGCACTCGTCCTCGATCTCGGTGAGGGCGTAGCGCACGTGGGCGCTGGTGGCCGGCTTGTCGTAGATGTGACGGACCAGCAGCTGCATGAGGATGATCTCGAACCAGATGCCGAGGGAGGCCAGGGCCGCCGCCTCGTGCTGGGAGAGCAGGATGCGCTGCTCCTCGCTCATGCGCTTCCACAGCGGCGTGTCGTAGAGCGACACCAGCTCCGGGGGCCAGAACCACTTGCCCTCCTCGAAGGGGGCGTCCCAGTCCAGTTCCTTGTCCGGGTCGAAGGAGTGCTTCGCGGAGGAGGCGAGGAGCCGCTCGGCGACCTGCTCGCGGTCCTTGAGCAGCCCGAGGGCGTCGCGCAGGCCGTCGAGAGCGTCGGCTTCCGTGAGAGTCGTCATGGCTCTTATGAGACTGCTTGTCAGCAAGCCCGTCAATCCCTTGTGCAGGACTTGTTGACTCGGGGTCTACATGTGGGAGCCTGCCGGGTATGCCGACCCATGAGCTGTACACCAATGACCCCGGTGACTCCCTCTGGCAGGTTCCCGCGGCGGGCGCGGCCCGTTTCAGCTGGGAGTACGACGACGGACGCGAACGGCTGCTCGCGCTGTACCAGAAGGGCAAGGACAAGCAGTGGGACGGGCAGCGGCGCATCGACTGGGATCTCGAGGTGGATCCGCACGACGTGCTCGGTACGCCCGACGAGTCCATCTCCATCCACGGGACGCCCTACTGGGCGAAGATGAGCGAGCGGGAGCGGGGGGAGCTGCGGCAGCACTTCGCCTCCTGGCAGTTCAGCCAGTTCCTGCACGGCGAGCAGGGCGCGATGGTCTGCGCGGCGCGCATCGTCGAGTCGGCGCCGGATCTCGACGCCAAGTTCTACTCGGCCACCCAGACCATGGACGAGGCCCGGCACGCGGAGATCTACGGCCGCTTCCTGCACGAGAAGGTCGGGATGGTCTACCCGATCAACGACAACCTCCAGGCCCTGCTCGGCGACACCCTGCGCGACAGCCGGTGGGACATGCCGTACCTGGGCATGCAGGTGCTCATCGAGGGGCTGGCGCTGGCCGCCTTCGGCATGATCCGGGACACGACGACCAAGCCGCTGCCCAAGCAGATCCTGGCGTACGTCATGCAGGACGAGGCCCGGCACGTGGCGTTCGGGCGGATGGCGCTGCGGGACTACTACAAGCAGCTGAGCGACGCGGAGCTGCGCGAGCGCGAGGAGTTCGTCATCGAGGGCTGCCACCTGATGCGCGACCGGCTGCGCGGGGTTGAGGTGCTGGAGAACTTCGGCATCCCCACGGCCGAGGCGGAGGAGTACAGCGAGCGCTCCGAGTTCCTCGCCCTGTTCCGGCAGTTGCTCTTCTCCCGGATCGTGCCCTGCGTGAAGGACATCGGCCTGTGGGGCAAGCGGCTCCAGCAGGCCTATGTCGACATGGGCGTCTTCGAGATGGGTGACTCGAACCTGGACCTGCTGATGGCGCAGGACGAGGAGATCGCCGAGAAGCTCGACGCCGAGCGCTTCGCGGCGGAGGAGGCGGAGCGGGTCGCGGAGGTGGCGGAGGCGATAGAGGCGGGGGGCGGCGGTGCCTGAGGCTTCGGACTAGACCGAGCAGCCCAGGTCGTCCGGCACCTCCAGGGCCACCGGCTGCGACGTGCCGGCAGGGAACGACGTGCGCAGCGTGAAGGCGTACGGCGTCGGGCCGTTGGCGCGCAGGTGCAGCAGGCGGGCCTCCGCCTCGGCGACCGTGGGACGGTGGCCCGACGGCACCCACCACAGGGCCACCATCGCCTCCCGGACCCGCTCGAACCTCCCCCACTGTCTTAAAGACGTGGGGGGACCCCCACCCGGCGGCGGGCCAGCATCTCCCGGTGCAGCCCCTGGTACATGAACGCCGTCAGCGCGTTGGTGTCCCGCCACACCGACATGTTGACGATCAGCCCCTCGTCGCCGAAGACGGCGATGTCCGTCGCGTCGCCGGTCTCGCCCTTCAGGCGCCAGACGAAGCCGTCGGCCGCGTCGGCGTCGGCGTTGACCGGGTCGAGGCCGTCGACGAAGTCCTTCAACTGCGGGGACGACAGAGGAGCCTTGAGGCGGGCTATGTTGACCTGGGCGAGTTGGTACGCGGTGGACGTCATGTACCGAACGTTAGGTCGGGAGGGCGGGGGCCTGGTACCCCTGTCTCAGTAAGTGGGCTGTGGAGGCGCGGAGTTGAGGACCGCCTTCATCACCGCCCGCGCGATCGGCGCCGCCACCCCGCCCCCCGTGATCTCCCCCCGGTTCGCCGACGCGTCCTCGACCACGACGGCCACCGCCACCTTCGGCTCCACGTCCCGCTCGCCCTGCGCCCACGACACGAACCAGGCGTACGGGATCCCGGAGTTGCCGACCCCGTGCTGTGCCGTGCCGGTCTTGCCGCCGACGACCGCGCCCCGGATGGCCGCGTTCCTGCCCGTGCCCTCCGTCACCACGTCCTCCATCAGCTCCTTCAGGCGTACGGCCGTCGAGGGACGCATCACCTGGCGGACCTCGTGCGGCCGGGGCGCGGAGACGGTGCCGCCGCCGTCCGTGGTGGTGCGCTCCACCAGGTAGGGGGCGCGGACCTGGCCGCCGTTCGCCACCGCCGCGGCCACCATCGCCATCTGCAGCGGGGTCGCCCGCGTGTTGTACTGGCCGATCGACGACAGCGCCAACTGCGCCCGGTCGACCGTCGTGTCGAAGGTGCTCGGCGCGACGGAGAACGGGATCCGCAGCCGCGCGTCGTTGAAGCCGAACGCCTGCGCCGTGCGGGTCATGGCGGCGCTGCCCACGTCCACGCCCAGCTTCGCGAACACCGTGTTGCACGACCACTCGAAGGCCGACCGCAGCGAGGCGTCCTCGCAGCCGTCGCCCTCGTTGGTCAGCCGGGTGCGCGTGCCGGGCAGGGTGTACGGGGCGGGGGAGTCGGTCGGCGCGTCGAGGTCGGTGACCACGTCCGCGTCCAGCGCGGCGGCCGCGGTGACCACCTTGAACGTCGAACCCGGCGGATACGTCTGCCGCACCGCCCGGTTGAGCATCGGCTTGTCCGGATCGGCGTTCAGCCGCGCCCAGGACCGCTCCGTGGCCGCCGTGTTCCCCGACAGCACGCCGGGGTCGTACGACGGCGACGACACCAGGGCCAGGATGCGGCCCGTCGCCGGCTCGACGGCCGCCACGGCGCCCTTGCGCCCGCCGAGCCCCTCGTACGCCGCCTCCTGCGCGGCCCTGTCGAGCGTCGTGACGACCCTCCCGCCCGGGCTCCGGGCGCGGGTGAGCTCGTTCCACAGCGGCAACGGCGTCAGCATCGGGTCGGTGCCGGACAGGACGCCGTCCTCGGTGTGCTCCAGCAGCGTGGTGCCGTACACCTGCGAGGCGAAGCCGGTCACGGGGGCGTACAACGGGCCGTGCGTGTACGTCCGTTCGTAGCGCAGCTGCTCCCCGGAGTCCCGGGAGCCGGTGACCGGCTCGCCGCCGACCAGGATGTCGCCGCGCGGCTGGCCGTAACGGGCGATGGCGGCGCGGCGGTTGGCCGGGTTGGCGTCGTAGCTCTGCGACCGCACCACCTGCAGGCGGGCGGCGTTGACGAGGAGCGCCAGCAGGAGCAGGACGCAGAAGGCGGCGGCATGGCGGATGTGCCTCGTCACGGGGCGGCCCCGGTGTCGCCCTGGCCGCGCGCCGAGTCGCTCACCCGGATCAGCAGCGCCGTGATCGCCCAGTTGGTGACCACCGACGAGCCGCCCTGCGCCAGGAACGGCATGGGCATCCCGGTGAGCGGGATCAGCCCCGTCACCCCGCCCGCGATGACGAAGACCTGCAACGCCACGATGGACGCCAGGCCGACGGCGAGCAGACGGCCGAAGGGATCGCGCAGGGTCAGGCCCGCCCGGTAGCCGCGCTCGACCAGCAGGCCGTAGAGCAGGAAGATCGCCGACAGCCCCGCCAGGCCCAGCTCCTCGCCCGCCGTCGCCAGGATGAAGTCCGACTTGGCGGCGAAGCCGATGAGGATCGAGTGGCCCAGGCCCAGCCCCGTGCCCAGGACACCGCCGGCCGCGAAGGCGAAGAGGGACTGGGAGAGCTGGTTGGGGCCCTGGCCCGCCTCGATCGAGGCGAAGGGGTGCAGCCAGTCCTCGATCCTGCCGTGCACGTGCGGCTCCAGCCGGCCCACGGCCACCGCGCCCAGGGCCGCCAGCAGCAGCCCGACCGCGATCCAGCCGGTGCGCCCGGTGGCGACGTACAGGAGGACCACGAACAGGCCGAAGAACAGCAGCGAGGTGCCCAGGTCGCGCTCCAGGACCAGGACGCCGACGCTGATCAGCCACACGGTGAGGATCGGGCCCAGGACGCGGCCCGTGGGCAGTTGCAGACGCCACACGCGGCGGCCCGCGAACGCCAGCGCGCCCCGGCCCGCCGCCAGGTACGCGGCGAAGAACACCGCCAGGAGCACCTTCGCGAACTCGCCCGGCTGGAGGGAGAATCCGGCGATCCGGATCCAGATGCGGGCGCCGTTGACCGCCGGGAAGAAGATCGGCAGCGCCAGCAGCGCGAGGGCGGCGGCCCCGCAGACGTACGCGTACCGCTGGAGCACCCGGTGGTCGCGCAGCAGCAGGACGGTCACGGTGAACAGGGTCACGCCCAGCGTGGACCACACGAGTTGGGTGGGAGCCGCCCGGTCGGCCGGCGTCTCCAGGTCGAGCCGGTAGATCAGGACCAGGCCGAGGCCGTTGAGCAGCACGCCGATGGGCAGCAGCAGGGGATCGGCGTACGGGGCGCGCAGCCGCACCGCGAGATGCGCCAGCAGCGCGAGCGCGCCGAGCCCGGCGCCGTAACCGGCGGCGCCGGGCGGGACGGTGCCGTTCCTGGCCAGACCGACAGCGCAGTAGCCGTACACGGACAGCAGTACGGCGACGACGATGAGGGCGAGTTCGATGCCACGGCGCCGGGGGAGGCGGACCGCGGGGGCGGGGGTGTCCGCCTGGGCCACGGTGGTTCCGGCGTTGGTCATGTCCGGAACCTACCCAAATAGTGTGTCTTGTGACCTCAGGATCTCAGCACCAGCGTGGCGCGGTCCCGATGGTGTTGATGTAACGGGCGGCGCCCCAGGCCCAGGTGCCGTCCGTGAGGAGGTACCAGAGGTTGTTGCCCTGGATGTTCTGGCCGGTCGTCTTGCAGAAGATCGACACGACCTCCCCGCGGTAGGCCACGCGGATCACCTGGCTGCCCCGGTTCGGCGCACTGCGCAGCAGCAGCTCGCTCGCGGTGACGACCCCGCGGTACAGGCGGGGGTTGTCCTGGTGGTCGTGGTCGCCGCCTTGGCCGCCCTGGTTGTCCCAGCCGCCGTCCTGCCGGCTGACCCCCTGGTCGCCGCCGCCCCACTCGTCGTCGGCGAGGGCGGGGGTGACGGCGACGGCGGAGGCGAGGAGCGCGCCGGCGGCGGTGGCTATGGACAGGCGGGCGAGGGCGGAGCGCAGGGACATGGGTACCTCCGGGAAGAGGGGGCGAAGCTGACTAATCGCCACATTAGGAGCGGGGGTCGGCGGTCGCCCGCCACGCTGGTCCACACGAGCGCCGGCGCCCGGGCCCGGCGGGTGTGTTGACCGGACAGGTTGGTGACGGAACGTTCGCAACAGGCCCTAGGCCAACCGCAGCGTCGCCACGGCTCCGCCGTCCGCCGCGTTCGCGAACTCCAGCCGCGCCCCCAGCACCTCCGCCTGCCCCACGGCGATGGTCAGCCCCAGCCCGTGCCCCTTCGTACCCCCCTCGGTACGGAACCGCTGCGGACCGTGCTCCACGAGGTACGCCGGATACCCGTCCCCGTGATCCCGCACCGTCACCACCATCCCGTCCACCGTCAGCACCACCGGCCCCCGCCCGTGCTTGTGCGCGTTGGCCACCAGGTTGCCGAGCACCCGCTCCAGCCGCCGCCGGTCCGTCTCCACCCGGGCGTCCCGCCGTACGACGACCTCCGTGTCCGTCCCCGACGCCCGCACCACCCGCCGCGCCAGCGCCCCCAGCTCCTCGCTGTCCAGCTCCAGCCGCTCCCGACCGGAGTCCAGCCGCGAGATCTCCAGCAGGTCCTCGGTGAGCGTGCGCAGCGCCGCCACCCGGTCCCGCACCAGCTCCGTCGGCCGCCCCGGAGGCAGCAGTTCCGCCGCCGCGTGCAGACCCGTCAGCGGCGTACGCAGCTCGTGCGCCACGTCCGCCGTGAACCGCTGCTCGCTCAGCAGCTTGCCCTGGAGGCTGGCCGCCATGGAGTCCAGCGCGGCGGCGACCGCGGCCACCTCGTCCTGCGGCCGTCCCGGCTCCTTCGTACGGGGATCGTCGACCCGCGCGTCCAGGTCGCCCGCGCTGATCCGCCGCGCCACCGTCGCCGTCGCGTGCAGCCGCCGCGTCACCCGGGTCACCGCGAACGCGCCGACCAGCAGCGTGGCGCCGATCGCCAGCGCCGACGACCAGACGATGGCCCGGTCGAGGCCGTCGATGGTGCGCTTGCCCTGGGAGTAGTCGACCTCGACCGCCAGCGCCCGCCCGCCGTCGACCGGGCCCGCCGCCCACATCACGGGCCGCCCGTGGTGGTCGCCGACCATCGTGCCGCGCTCCCCGGCCGTCGCGATCTTCCGCAGCGGCGCGGGCAGGTCGGGCGGGTCGACGCCGGCGCCCGGCATCAGCGTGTCCCCGGCCTCGAACGCGTCCGTGGCCTCCCCCAGCCGCTCCAGCGCGAGGTCGCGGGCCTGGCCGACGGTCTGGTCGGTCACCGAGACGTGCACCAGGACGCCGAGCAGGGCGGCGAGCGCGCAGCACATCACCGTGATGAACGCGGCGGCCTTGACGGCGAGCGTGCCGGTCCAGCGGGGGAGCCTCACCGCGCGCTCCCCGACGGGGAGGGCCGGTGCCCGTGTCCGTCACCCGTGCGGAGCATCTCGTCGTGGGTCAGCAGCATGACCCGCTGCTCGGAGTCCCAGGTCCACTGGAAGCGGTACTCGTAGTCCGCGATGTCGGAGGGCGCGTGGATGATCACCGACCGGCCGGCCAGCTCGACGCCGCTCACCGCGTCGTCGTTGGACATGACCTGCACCAGCCGGCCCGACTCGACGGTGTACACGCGGACGGCGGTCTGGTCGCCGGGCAGCAGCCGGAAGCCCAGCGTCAGGTCGGCGCGGCCGTCGCCGGTGAGGTCGCGGTAGTACGGCCTGAGCACCGGGCACCTGCCGTGTCCGGCGCCCTGGGCGCAGTACGCCATCCGCCGGGTGGTCTCGCGGTACGACGCCTTCGTGCCGGTGTAGTCCTGCGGGTGCTGGCGGATCTCCGCCCGGACGACGGCCACCGGGTCGATCCTGCGGATGTCGTCGCCCGGGACGGTGATGCCGCGCATGAGCTCCGACTCGCCGTCGTCGTAGTTCCAGGCGGGACTGGAGGCGGGCGCCAGGTTCGGCCACAGCCTGGCCGGGCTGGTCGCGGTGGGGGTCGGCCCCGCGGCGGCCGGACCGCCGGAGTCGCCGCAGCCCGCCGCCGTCGCCGCGACCAGGGCGGCGACGGATGCGGCACGGGCGGCGAGGACCCGGCGGGCGGGGCGGGTGCGGGGCACGGTACTCCTGTGGCTGGGAACGATCGGTGGCCCACTCCACCCTATTCGTCCGCGGAATCGGTCACGCCGCCACTCGGAGCCGGCCCCGCGGCCATGCCGGTCACTGCTCCGTCAGCTCCTCCAGAAGGCGGGCCGTGGTCAGCCCCGCCCGCAGGTACTCCACGAAGAGATCGTTGTGCAGCGCCCACGGCGAGCGGCGCGACCGGATCAGCCGGATCGCCTCCTCGGTGGAGCTGCCGCGCCGCACCAGGGCGTGCGCCACGACCAGCCCCGAGCGGTTGTAGCCGTGATAACAGCGGACGAGGACCTTGCGGTCCTCGTCCAGTGCGTCGCTCGCGGCCTGTGCGAGCCGTATCACCCCCGCGAGCTGGGTGCCGTCCAGCGGTCCGTCGGGAATCGGCCACACATGGTGCTCGACCCCCGGATCAGGCCCGTGACCGGGCAGTCTCAGCAAGGTCTGTACAAGATCGAACTCGTCCCGTACGACGGCCAGCTCCAGTTGCCCGGAGTGTCCACGGAACTCGTGCCCGCCCATCCACAGACCGGGCACGATCTCGTTCCACGGACTGTCCGGAGCCGGTACGTCGGGCTGCTTCCTGCGGGTACGCAACAACGCCTCCCCAACATCCCCTCCCAACTCCTCTCAAAGGTAACCGGGTTCTTGCCCGCACAGCACCCCGCCTGTTCCCATGGTCGATGGGGTGATGAGGCATGAGCGCACTGCGCGTCATACCGTCCTGGCGGCACGGTCAGGAACGGCTCTACGTCTGCCAGACGGACGGCAGGAACATCGCCTGGTACGACCGTGAGGCCGCCAGGGTCAACCTGCTCAGCGAGGACCAGCGGGAGGACGTCCTGGAGGCCCTGGGCCCCTTCCTCGCCGGTCCCGTGGCGGTCGGCCCGCCCCCGGTCCCGACGCCGGCCGAACTCGCCCGCCTCTCCCTCCACCCGGACGACGACCTCGCCCCCAACCGCCCCGGCGAGGCGCTGCTGGTCGCCCTGGACCGCGATCCCGGCCCGGCACACCGGCTGCGCCCGGACCCGCGGCGGCGGGCGCTGGCCGCGGAACAGGCGGTAGGCGAGGCGCTGGACCGGCTGGACGGGGCGGGCTGGCACGCCCTGCACTCGATCCCGCTGCCGGGCGGCGACCGCATCCACCACCTGGCCATCGGCCCCGGCGGCCTCTTCGCCTTCCACACCCTGTACGCCCGTAAGCAGCGGGTGACGGTCGCCGACCCCATGGTCGCCCTGGGCCGCCGCGACCCCCTTCCGCTGCTGCGGCGCGTCCGCGCCGACGCCGACCGCGCCTCGTACGCCCTGACGGCGGAGGTCCACCCGGTCCTCGCCCTGTCCGGCCCGGCGGACGTCCACGTCACCGCTCCGCTGCGGGAGGTCCGCGTCCTCCAGGACACGGAGGTGGAGGGCCTGGCACGGACCGGGGGCGTGCTGAAGCCGGCGGATGTGGAGGCGCTGCATGCGATGGCGCGGGATCGGCAGACGTGGGGGAGGGTGTGACGCGGGTGTGACGCGAAGGGGTGAGGGGGCGGGGGGCGGAGAGGCGGCGTTGTGGGCGCGGGTGTCTGAGGGCGGGGCGGTTGAGGGGGCGGGTGTCTGAGGGGCGGGTGTCTGACGGGGCGGGTGTCTGAGGGGCGGGGCGTGTAGGGGAGGCCGGCCTGTCGGAACCGTTGGAGCGACTGAGGTCGTTTGCCGCGTTGGTTTATCTGCCGTTGGTCTGTCCACCCTGTTGGTCTGTCCGCCCTGTTGGTCTGTCCGCCCTGTTGGTCTGTCCGCCCTGTTGGTCTGTCCGCCCTGTTGGTCCGTCCGCCCTGTTGGTCCGTCCGCCCTGTTGGTCCGTCCGCCCTATTGGTCCGTCTGCTTCTGCTTCTCAGGGCAGCGAACCGGCGCGGTCGGGGTCGAGCAGCGGGGCGAGCAGGTCGCCGTAGTCCTGCAGCCGGGGCGCGATGTCCGGTGCGCGGAAGACCAGCTGGTCGGCGTCCCCGCACGCCTCGACCTCCTCCCAGGTGACCGGCGCGGAGACGGTGGGCGCGGGGCGGGCACGCAGGGTGTAGGGCGTGGCGGTGGTCTTGCGGGCGGCGTTCTGGCTCCAGTCGACGAAGACCTTGCCGGGCCGCAGGCTGCGCGTCATCCGGTGCAGGGCGAGCCGGGGCATGGCCCGCTCGGCCTCGACGGCGAGCTGCTTGGCGTAGTCGCTGACCTGCTCGGAGGGGGTCGGAACGACGGCGGCGAGCAGATGCAGCCCCTTGGACCCGGAGGTCTTGGCGAAGACCTCGAAACCATCCTCCCTGAGCCGCTCACGCAACCACAGGGCCACCTCACAGCACTGGACGATGTCGGCGGGCGTCCCCGGATCGAGGTCGAAGACGATCCGGTCGGCGACATTGGGCGCACCGATGACCCACTGGTGGGTGTGGAACTCGGTGACGAGATTGGCGGCCCACATCAGGCTCGCCAGATCCTGCACGAGCACCATCCGCGCCGGCCCCTCCGACCGCGGCACCTCGGCGGTGGTGACCCAGTCGGGCGTACCCGGCGGAACGTTCTTGGCGAAGAAGAGCTGCCCGTCGGGGCCGTCCGGGTACCGCAGGAAGGAGACGGGCCGGTCCCGCAGGTGGGGGAGCAGGGCGTCGGCGGTGCTGGCGTAGTAGTGCAGCACCTCGCCCTTGGTGAACCCGCTCGCCGGGTACAGCACCTTCTCCAGGTTGCTGAGCGCGAGCCGCCTCCCGTCCACCTCCGTGATAGGCGTCATACGATAAGAATCTCACGTGAACACGTACATACCGTCGGAAAGCGACCGAAAGGGTGCTGCCCGTGAGATCCATTTGGAACGGCGCCATCTCGTTCGGCCTGGTCAGCATCCCGATCAAGCTGGTGAACGCCACCGAGAACCACTCGATCTCCTTCCGCCAGATCCACACGGAGGACGGCGGCCGCATCCGCTACCGCAAGGTCTGCGAACTGGAGGAGAAGGAGGTGAGCTCGTCGGAGATCGGCAAGGGGTACGAGGACGCGGACGGCACGATCATCCCGATCACCGACGAGGACCTGGCCCACCTCCCGCTCCCCACGGCCAGGACGATCGAGATCGTGGCCTTCGTCCCGGCGGAACGCATCGACCCGCTCCAGATGGACGCGGCGTACTACCTGGCCGCGGGAGGCGCCCCGGCGGCCAAGCCGTACACCCTGCTCCGTGAGGCCCTCAAACGCAGCAACAAGGTGGCGATAGCCAAGTTCGCCCTGCGCGGCAAGGAACGCCTGGGCATGCTGCGGGTGGTCGGCGACGCGATCGCCATGCACGGCCTCCTCTGGCCGGACGAGGTCCGCGCCCCCGAGGGTGTGGCCCCCGACACCAAGGTCAAGGTCAACGACAAGGAACTCGACCTGGCCGACGCCCTCATGAACACCCTCGGCGAGATCGACCTGGAAGACCTGCACGACGAGTACCGGGAGGCCCTGGAGGAGGTCGTCGCGGCGAAGGCGGCCGGCGAAACACCCCCGGAAACCCCGGAACCGGCCCGAAGCGGCAAGGTCCTGGACCTCATGGCGGCCCTGGAGAAGAGCGTCCAGGCGGCCAAACAATCCAGAGGCGAACAGGAAGCAGAGGTCACCCCTCTCCCCTCCCGCAAACGGGCCCAGTCCGCCCCCAAACAAACAACAGGCAAGAAGTCGACGTCGACGACGAAGAAGACGGCATCCTCAACCAAGAAATCGACGTCGAAGTCAACGCAGGGGACGAAAAAGACGACATCGACGGCAAAGAAGTCCCCAGCAAAGAAAACAACGACCCGCAAACGCTCGGCGTAGGCATGGACTGCCGTTTCTGGGCGTCAGATTTTGATGACGGTTGCGCGGGCGCCGCATAGTGCACCGATGTCTTCCGGATCGGAGGTCAGGACGGTGACGGGCCCGGGGGCGGCGAGGGCGGTCGCGCTGAGCATGGCGTCGATGGCGTACTTGTGGCCGTGCAGACCCGCGCCCATGAGCAGGGCGGCAGCATGGCGGGCGACGGCTTCGGTGACCGGCTCGACGACGAGACGGGAGAGGGTCCACTCCAGAGCCGGGCGGTTGACGCGTGGGTGGACGACTTCCACCAGGGTGGCGGCCGACGTGATGACACGCAGGTCGTCGGCGCGGGCCAGGGCGAGCCACGCGGTGACCGCACGGTCGCGCAACACGGCCTTCGCCAGTCCCTCGCTGTCGAGCACCAGCGTGCCGCCGGGGGTGGCGGGTGTGGCGGGGGACCGCGTCACGCCGCGCTCGTCCCGCCGGCCTGCCGAGCGCGTGCCTCGTGCAACTGCTCGCGCAGAGCCTGCACCTCGTCCTCGGTGATGGGACCGTGTTCCGCCTCGGCGACCTGGATGAGGTCATTGAGGTTGTCCCGCTCGATCTGACGAGCGACGGCAGCGGTGACATAAGCGGACAGCCCGGAGGGCCCACTACGGGCACGGGCGGCTTCCGCGATGTCCCGGGGCATCGAGACCGAATACTTCTGGGTGGGCTCGCTCATGCCCCCCATGCTACTTCGGATGCTACCGCGGAGACCGGGCCGATTTCGGCTCACCTCGACCAGATCGGCGGTGGTCAGCGCTGGGCCGCCCTGACACCACGGGACCAAGATCCAGGCAGCGCGGTCTTGGCGGGGGAACCGCGGTGACGCCTCTTGGGGCGGGGCGGGGCGGTGCGGGGCCGCAAGCCCGGCGAATACGTCGTCGACGTGTTCAAGGACGGAACCGCCTTGCGGGTGCGCGTCCCCGAGTTCGCTGATCCCGGCGATCCCCATCTGTGGATGACACCGCAGGCCATTCCATTCCGCTCCACTCGTGCGCCGGCCCTGCCGGCACCCGGGAACCACCGCTCCTCCAGGCCACTTCGGGTCCGGCGCTCCGGTCGTCCGCGGGCGTGCCTGCAGGCGACCGCGTGTGGTCGCTGGAGGGTTAAGCTCCCGGCCATGGCTAACGATCTCGGCTTCACCTGCTCATGCTGCGGGGACTACCACGCGGAGCTTCCGATGGGTTACTCCACCGTGGCTCCGGACGTCTGGGACCAGAGCTTCACGAACGATCCCGACAGCATGCTGTCCTCCGACCAATGCATCATCAAAGGCCAGCACTATTTCATCAAAGGCCTGATCGAGATACCGGTGACGGGCAGGGACGAGCCATTCTCCTGGGGCGTCTGGGTCTCCTTGAGCCGAGACAACTTCACCCGGGCTCTGGACATTTGGAACACCCCCGGTCGCGAAGCTGAAAAACCGTACTTCGGATGGCTGACCACCGAATTGAGCCTGTACACACCCAGCACACTCAACCTGAAGACAAATGCTCACACTCGTCCTGTCGGCCAGCGACCTTTCATCGAGTTGGAGCCCACGGACCATCCCCTTGCCGTCGAACAGCGCAACGGAATCACCATGGACCGCGTACGCCAGATCGCAGAGACGATCCTCCACGCGGGCGACAACGCCTGATCCGAGCACGGGGGCAGCGCACCAGGATCAACACACATAACAAGGTGATCGCCGGCAAATGGCCGCTTCCGACCGCACCCGCCTCCACAACGCAAAGACCCCGCACTCAGCTAACGCGCTGATTGCGGGGTCTCCAGGCACCTCATGCGAAGTGCCCCCGGCAGGATTCGAACCTGCGCACACGGCTCCGGAGGCCGTTGGACTCCTAGACGTTTTCGCTGGTCAATGACCTGTCTGACGATTTGTCAGGCTGACCGTCCCGCGTATAGCCCGCGATGCAGAAATGCCTTGAATGGGCGTTCTGTTGTAAGCATACTCCTCGCGCCTCCGGGCTTGAGCCAAGGTCGCTTCGCGCAGGGCCCATTGAGGCCCATGAGAAGGCGGGCGTGCGGAGTGATGTCCAGCTTCGCCGCGGCCCACTCGGTCGGGTAGTTGGGATGGATCTCCGCGACCGCGCGCGCACCGCACGCTCACGAAGCGCAGGAGGGTAAGGGGTGGACGTGTCATGTCCCGATCCTCTCGGGACATGCCTGAGCCTCCATCAGGCACGGAGCGGTCACTTCCCGGTCGTCTGAAGTGGGATCAGGCAGGGGCGGACGTTCCGCCCGGCGGTGCGGTCGATCGTGGCCACGTGCCCGTTCAAGGCATACTGATATGCACGACTACTGGGACTGCTTGCTCCAGTAGCGGATCGTCAGATCCTACGTACGCCGCGGTTTCATTGCATCCCCTGACTGTGTCGCCCTGAGCTGGCAGGATGTCTGTGGGGGCGAGCAGCGCCCGGGGCCGCTGTACGAGGGGTATGTGTGACAGCCAGGAAGATGATCAATGGTCGTTTCATTCTGTTGGGAGACGAGCTGCGACCTGGCGGGCTGTCTGAGGTCCGTAAAGCCTTCGACATCTCCGACCCTGACGGGGCGTATGCGGCGATCAAGCTCCTGCGGCAGGACGAAGGCAACGACAACGCGGTCCTGGAGACGTTCCTCGGGCGGGAGACGCTCTCGCTCAGACAGCTGGAGCATCCCAATATCGTGCGGATGCTCGACTCAGGGTGGGACGGCGACCTGGGCCGCTACTTCATCGCACTCGAATGGGTCGATCGGAGTCTGAAGGATGATCTCGCAGAACGTCGGCCCATCGGTTGGGAGGCGTTCTTCGGGCGGATCGGTCGGCCGCTGATCGGAGCGCTGTCATACGCCCACGGTCTCCAGATCGAGCATCGCGATCTCAAACCCAGCAATGTGTTGCTCACGCAGGACGGTGTCCCTAAGCTGGCCGACTTCGGCATCGCCAAGATCCGCTCGAGGGTGAACGCAGCCGCCGATGCGACGGTTGCTGAATTCCGCTCGGCCCCATACTCCCCGCCAGAGCGGGATGATGTGGTTCCGTATGCCCGAGATGTCTTTGGTTTTGGTGTTCTGGCGCTGCAGATCTTGTCGGGTGGCAAAGCCAGTGACTACCACCACCTTGCAGAGGTCCTCAAGGAGCTGGATCTCCCGCCAGAGATCCGCGCTGTCCTTGGACGCTGCATCGACTTTGATCCGAGGAAGCGTCCTGCGAACGCAGCTGTGCTCGAACAACAGCTCCTGGATGCCGACGAGGTTTGTGGCAACAGGCAGGCTCGGCGTAGCAGTTACCTGTGGCTGAAACTCACCACCGGGGCGGCAGCAAGTATTACCGACGTACCCCGGGGAACAGAGCCGGACTGGGAGCGAGCCAAGAACATCATCTTGGCCGACCTGAGCGGAACCATGCACGTCGACTACGGCTTCAACGCGAAGACCCAGGAAACGGACACCAACACGCTCTGCGTGGCTGGCAGCGAGTGGTACTTGCGCCTCAAACAGGACGAGGGGCGGCGGGAGCGCGCCGTCGTCCTGTCCGCCGCAGCCAAGGGCGAGAAATGGCTGGCTCGCTGGCGAGAACACGCGCTCAAACTGCCGTCGGTGCTCACCTGGACATTCAAAGATCCCGGCGAGACAGCTGCCTATCAGGGCTGGGAGCTGCTCCTGGACCGGCTGGACCAGCACAAGGCAGATAAGGAACAGGCGGCACACGAGAAAGGCGTGCAGCGCCTGGGTGACCTGTTCGACGGATGGCGCCGCCTACTCGATGCTCGTGAGGAGATCGCGGCGCAGGGGCGAGAACGTCTGGAATACGAGCGCATCAGTGAGGGCGGCCGCAGTGTCGTCTTCCATCTCACCTCACCTTGCAGCGCATCGCTGGTGGGTGAGGAGTGGTCGGCGGCCTCCTACTCCCAGGGCAGGCCCGTGGCACGGGGCGAAGTGACGGAACAGACCGAGCAGACAGTGACGCTGCGGTTCCGCCGCGCGGGCACCCGGGTGCCGGCCCGCGGCGTGCTGGTGCCGTTCCTCGGCCCGAGCCAGACCGCTCTTACCCGGCAGCGCGATGCACTTGCGACTGTCTCCACCGGGCAGAGTACGAACCGCCTGCTACGCGACATCATCGATGCGCCGTCGGCGATTGCCACCCAGCCGCCGGCTGAGATCACCGACTGGTTCCGTGCCGACCTGGACGGCAGCAAACGGGATGTCGTCCGCCACGCGGTGAGCGGCCAAGACCTAGTGCTGGTCGAAGGACCACCCGGCACCGGCAAGACCACGGTCATCGCGGAGATCGTCGAGCAGACCCTGGCACGCACCCCCGGAGCTCGCATCCTCATTGTGAGCCAGACGCACATCGCCATCGACAATGCTCTGCGTCGGATCGCAGATGCAGGCGTGACAGACATCGTCCGACTGGGCCGTCCCGATGACCCACGGGTCGCGGGTGATGCGCAGCACCTGCTTCTGAATCGGCAGATCACCCGGTGGACTCGCAAGGTCAGACGAAACGCGGAAGCATTCCTCGACGACGTTGCAGCCCGCAGCGGTCTGCAAGCCCGCCATCTCAAGGCCGCCCTCCACCTCGAAGAGCTGGCCGCCGTTGCCGCAGATCTCGCCCACGTGCAGGCACGGCTTGAGGAGCTGTCCAAGCAGCCCGTCCCGGAGCGCACGACCTCTGCCCGCGAGCTCGACGAGGAGGTGCTGTCGTTCGAAGCCCGCCGTGATCAGCTGATGGAGCGCCGGCATGAGCTGTTCGCCGACGTCGAGCGAAGCCTGGAGGGCGATCTAACTCTGCGGGAGAACCTCACTGCCAAGGACGCGCGGGACGCCGTCGGAGCCCTGTTCCCACAGAGTGCTGGCCGGACCATGCTGAGCTTGCTGCGACTGCAGGGCGAGTGGTTGCAGCGCGTGGACACCGACCCCAACTTGCTGGCCGCCTACCTCAAGACCCGTCAAGTCGTCGGGGGCACCGCACTGGGCTTTCTCGGGCACCCGGCCGCCAGGAATCTTGAATTCGACGTGTGCATCTTCGACGAGGCGAGCAAGGCCACCGCGACGGAGTCACTCGTGCCTCTTGCCCGCGCCCGTAAGTGGATCCTCGTGGGCGACACTCGACAGCTTCCGCCACTGGACGAGGACATCCTGCGCGATCAGAAGATTATGGAAGACCACCACCTCATCCCGGAACTAGTTACAACCACCCTGTTCGCGTATCTGGAGAAGCACACGCAGTATCCCGTCAAGCACATGCTGCGCGAGCAGTACCGCATGACCCCGGCCATCGGAAACATGATCTCCACCGTTTTCTATGGCGAGGACTTGCTCTCGCCTAACGCCACTGTCCTTAAGGGATACGAGGCCATCGGGAAGCCTGTCCTCTGGCTCGACACATCACGGATCTCTGGCCGCCGTGAGTCAGACCGCACCGGCGCCGAGACCAGCATTTCCAACCGTGTGGAAACCCAGATCGCCCGCGATAGGCTCACCCTCATCGACCGAGCCGTCACGCAGGGCGTCATCCAACCATCTGGCAAAGGGCCCTTGGAAGTACTGGTCATCGCCCCGTACGGACGTCAGGTCGAAGAACTGCGCCGGCGCTTGGCCAGTGTCACGCTCAAGCACCTCAACGTCGAGGTCCTGTCCGTCGATGCGGTCCAGGGACGAGAATGCGACCTGGCTGTCTTCTCGGTCACCCGCAGCAACGAACGCGGTGACTTCGGTTTCCTCGGAGAGCACTACTGGCGGCGGATCAACGTCGCGCTCTCCCGCGCTCGCTACGGACTCACCGTGATTGGCGACGCCGTCTTCTCCCGCAGCAAGCCTGGAGCCCTGCGCGACGTTCTGGACTACATCACCAGTCACCGCGAGGACTGCGAGGTACGCGATGCCCACATTTAGCCCCGACAGTCTGCTTGCTGCACGCTTCCATAACGCGCATCCGGGCCTGCAGCTGACAGCCATTGTCGACGCTGCACTACCAGTCACCCGTATCAACGCTGACGTCCTCGCTCAGGACCGCAAGCAGATCCCCCTGCTCGACGAATTCGTCTTGCGACTCGTGGACGCGAATATCAGCACGGAAGCGGCCATCGCTGGCTTCCTCGGTCTGCCCTCCGACATGGTCACCGATACCATCGCCGACCATTTCCACAAAGATCTCCTGACGTACGGACCATCGCGCAGCGCTGAGGGTACGCGACAACTCAAGCTGACCCCCCGCGGCGAACAACAGGAGCGTGAACTCTCCTCTGTTGTCCCTGTCCGGGTGAACGAGCCGATCGTTTTCGATCAGTTGCTTTGGAAGGTCAGCTCCTTCGATCGCCGCATGATCATTCCTCGCCGTCAAGCACAGGAACAGAACATGCTGCTCCTGCCTGCTGCGCAGCGCCGACCCGTCGAGATGGGTGACCTTACTGCCGCCGCGATCAACATCCAGCTCCGCGAACGCGGGCTGACCGACCGTGAAGTCCTGCAGATCAAGCAGATCACCGAATTGAAGGCGTCTCGCGTCCTGCCCGCTAAACTCCTTGTCTACGCTGACGTCGATCGCACCGACATCCAGCTCGGCGTGGTCATTGACGGCGAGCTGAGCCCGGAGCACGAACTCGCTCTCATCAGCTACGGTGGCGCGAAAGCTCTCGGCATCCAGGTCGAGGCCCCCGCCGAACGACCCTCGCTCGATCCAGATCTGGAACGCGCGCGTGTTCCCTTGGCCGAGGTCACCAAGAAGCGCGCGGAACAGGCGGCAGTCCAACTCGCAGCCGTCGCTCACAAGGAGCCAGCCGAAGAATTGCCGCGCGACGAGATCCGAGCCATCAGTGTCTTCGAGCACCCCGATCTGCTCGAAGAGGCTCTCACTCAGGCCCGTCGCAGAATTCTCCTCATCGCTCCCTGGATCAAGCGCGCCATCGTTGACACCAGCTTCATCAGCAAGCTTGAAACCCGGCTGCGTCGCGGCGTAAGCGTCCACATCGCCTACGGTTACACCCTCAACGACCCTAAGAACGACCGCGATTCTGTACGCAGACTCGAGAATCTCGCAAGTCGCTACAAGGAAAAGTTCACCTTCACGCGGGTGAAGTCCACACACGCCAAGGTCCTCGTGTACGACGATGTGTGGATCACT
Source organism: Streptomyces sp. 7R007 (assembly GCF_054850255.1). Taxonomy (NCBI): domain Bacteria; kingdom Bacillati; phylum Actinomycetota; class Actinomycetes; order Kitasatosporales; family Streptomycetaceae; genus Streptomyces; species Streptomyces sp. 7R007. The sequence goes on from NZ_JBTWMV010000023.1 coordinate 70,326, forward strand.
ACCAGTTTCAACTGGCTTTCCTTCGCGGGAGATCGCGACCGGACGTACCGCATGGAGGAGGGCACCCTCGTCCGTGGAAGGAAAACAGCCGACGAGACCTTCCAACACTATCTAGAGCTGATCGCTCAGGAGAGTGCATAGCAGACACTAACCGACCGATATGGCCTCTTGGGTATTTCGCTGATGGAGTGCCGCGTCGATCAGCAGATCGGCGCCCTGATCGACTCTGCCGCAGACCTGCGGCACACTTGCATCACGAACTGGGTAAACGCCGGGGTTTTCCGGTGGCGGAGATTGCCCGCAGTGCGGGTAAACCTTCCGGAGGTCATCCGCCGCCGGCATGAGAGGTTCTAGAGAGGGCATGAGAAGTTGAACAACAAGGTATATCGAAAATGCTATGGACTGGTGTGGTGCTGACTCCCTCTGCACCGCACGCGAGCGCCCGGTCCCGTCCAGGGACCGGGCCTCATGCATTGGTGGAGTGCAGCTAACGCAACCCTTGATTACTCGGCCATGCAGCCGACGGAACAGAACCAGTCACTCTCGGCCAGCGTACGATAAGTCACCGATGCCCAGTGGTTGGGTCCGAGGTCTTCTCCTTGCTCCCAACTGGTGGCCAGGTCCTGCAGGTAGAAACGAACCTCATCCGAGCCGCCCATGGCGAACTGCCGACGAATCGCTCCCTTGATGCCTGCCAGGATCGTGGCGGCTTGTGCTCCATATAGGGCAGCTAGACCGAAGACGTCAAAGTGGTAGCGGACCCGGGCCGCCAAGAGATCGGTCCAGCCGAGTGGCGGCTGGACGAAGAATCTCAAGACAGCGGGTTCTTGTTCGATCACTTCAGCGCTCAGCCAACGATCATTTCCTATATCGTCGTAGTACGGGTGAAGCGTCTGTTCCTCAGCGCATCTAGGTGCGGAATCCCTCTTTGCCTTGTTGCAGTCGCTACAAGCCGGAACCAGGTTTATGGGCGCGACGGACAACAGGGAGAACTTACTTTTGGGTAGGTGGTGATCCAGCGTAGTGACTTCGCGATGATCGCACAGTGGACACCTCGACGGTGCAGTCCGGAGTTCGTCGTATATCGGCCGTCCTGGTGCGCCGGATTGTGCCATCCGCTTCTTGTAGACCTCGGGGAGTTCTTTGTGATCATGCTCGTCTCGTGGAGCGAACGCCGCCGGGTTGAGGGAATGCAGTGACGCTGCGCGTACGGCGGTGTCGAACGAGGTTGCCGCGTTCACGACATTGTCCTCCAGCCCTGCCAGCCGCTTTTGGAGGTCGTCGTCACGGATCCTGCTGATGCAGACGCGGTAGGCGTCGCGGGCCGTGTGCCCTGGCATCTGGAGCAACCGCATCAGACGAGACCCTCTCTGCGGTCGCGAACCGCGATCAGCGCTCGGACAAGACTCTTGGCCTCGCTACCGAGCTCCCCGCGAAACCGCTCAAGCACCCCCTGATAAGTGAGGCCCTGGCCTACGGCCCGTTCCAGATCGCGGTGAAATCCCGACCGCGTGACCTCAAGTCCGAACGCCTCGTGAGTAAGGATGCCTACGTTCTCTCCGAACGTCTCGACCGCGGGACGCATGGCTCGCACCACATGACCGGATCGGCGTAGCATCCACACGCATCTCCGGGGGGTCTCTTGCAGGACCACGGGTGAATGCGTTGCAATTATCGCGACACCGTTGCGGTCGACAAGCAGGTCGGAGACGGCCCGGATGAAGGCAGCAAGAAGCGGCGGGTGAAGATGCGTTTCTGGCTCGTCGACCAGGACTAGGGTCCGCTCGGTTACAAGATCCGCAAGATTGGTGACTGCCAGCAGAACGATCTTGTGGCCGGAGCTAAGACTGCTGAACAAATCTGCTGGATCGACCTGCCGTGGTTCGAGAGCAGAATGTGCAACCGCAGGAACATCAGCATCTCTGAATAGAGCGTCAGCCTCGGCCAGAGTCTCAAGAGCGCTCCGCCAGCGGGCCAGGCGGGCCCCGGTGAGTCCTTCCACCAACTGTTTAAAGCGCTCGGCTGGAGTCACCTCGGTGGAACCATGGATGCTGGTCCGGGCGAGTGTGACGTGCGCATGGTGCGTTCCGTTGGCCTCACGTACGGGGGCAAGGGCGTCAAAGGCGCTGGAAGCGATGGAAACCATATTGGCAAACACGGGGCCATCGCCGTTCCGGTCCGTGACCTCGCCGACTTCTTCCGCTGTGGCGGAACCATCCGCGACTGCCCTGGCTAGGTGGCTGAGCAGACGAGTCTTGCCAACCCCGTTGCTGCCGATCAAAGCGTGGACATTGCTTGGAGGAGACGATCCCGGATCGACAGTGAAGGACAAGGAGAGGGGCTCTAGATCCTCCATTGCCGGTGACGGAGCTGTGTAAGAGAAGTCGAAGGGCGTTAGCCGAGCGCCGCCCAGAGCGATGCGATGGAACTGATGGATGACCGTCTCGTATGAGACTGAGCGGAGCAGTGACCTCTGCGTCACCTCTTCGTCAACTGCACGCGAGAGGAGCTCTCGGTCGAATGCCATGTCCCGCAGGGCCCTCAGTAGGCCAATCCGTACATCGTCGCCCAAGTCGCGAAGCTTCTCGTAGTAAGTATCGTCCTGCCCGAGGGAGAAGGCCCCCTCGTCGAGGGTCTCGAAGCGATCCGGCAACGTGGTGCGATCATGCGCATGCATTCCGAACTCGCCGATCTTGACATCCCCGATCTCATGGATCTCGGTGCCGTCGTTGTACAGCAAGAAGAAGGTCGTCTTGAAGTGGTAGTCGTCCCAGTTGTCCGTCACGAGAAATGCCTGCGGCCGTAGTGGTCCTCGCGGCAACGTCCGGTAGGGCAAGACGGTGAACTCCACGGTTCCTCCCTGGGCTGCGTCGCCCACTGTGTTGGGGTAGAGAGAGCGTAGTGCCCGAGCCGGGCAGTGCCTCACGTCAGGGGCGCCGCCGACTCTCGAAGCAATACAAGATCAACAGGCAGTGTCGAGAATGGAACTGCATCACGAGCGATCAAGTCGTGGGCGGACGAAAGCATCGCCGATCCAGGTGAAGCTCCCGGCATGGGAGGTGCTCTGGACCTGGGCACTGTCTCTCACTCGCCTAGCAGACCCAAGGTGAGGTGCGCATCGTGCCGATCCCGCCCCTGCCGGCGCGGCTGCTCTGCGAGCATTCGAAGCTATTCGGCACGTTCGAAAGATGGCCCGGCTGTTCTCCAATGAGCGGGGCAACGTGATCGCATTACGTTGTCACGGCGTGTCTCCGAGCGAATGGTGGGGCGCTTGGCGCCCATAGTCTCGCGTGCTTGCTGCGTTCACCTGTTCAGAGAGGCGGTGGACGCCATGAGGCATACACCATTCCAGAAGTACGGCGTCCCCAAGAGGAGACCTGCCAGAAGGGTTGTGACTGCGGGTCGGCACCGCGACGGCCGGGCCGCAGCGGTGGACATCAGGGACCTGGCCGACGAAATTGGCGCCGCGCTGATCCGCTCCGTCCGGCAAGTCGCTGCCGATGACTTGGCCTCCCTGGGGACAGGCCATGACCCGGTCACCATCAGCTGGTATGCCTTCGCGTTGGAATACCTGGAGATGCGCTGGCCGCAGGTCGCGGCGAAGACGCGCAACGAGACCAATGACGCACTGTGCGCGATCACCCTGACGATGCTCCGGGACGTGCGAGGCCGCCCGAGTGACGAGCTGCTGCGGCAGGCGCTTCGAAACTGGGCGTTCGTCCTGCCCCGGCCGGACTTGCGGACGGCACCCCCGGACATGCGGTTTGCCCTGCGCTGGGTGGCGAGGGCGTCCCGTCCGCTGACCGACCTGATGGATCCGGCCGTGATGCGGGCCGTGCTGCAAGCTTTGCGGCTGAAGCAGGACGGCACGGTCGCGGCCGCCGAGACCCAGCGGCACAAGCGCATGACCCTCGTGAACGCCGTGCGGTACGCGATCGAGCAAGGCGGACTCCCGGACGACCCGCTCGCCAACGTCAACTGGCGGATTGCAAAGATTGTCAAGCAGGTTGATCCGCGGGTGGTCGCCAACCCTGCCCAGGCTCGCTCCCTGCTCCACGCCGTTTCCTACGTCGGCAGCTACCGGCGGGCCCGCGGACGGCGGCTGGTAGGGCTGTTCGCCGGCATGTACTACGCCGGGCTGCGGCCGGAGGAGGCCGTCGCGGTGACCCTGCCGGACTGCGTCCTACCGGCGGAGGGCTGGGGCGGAGTGTTCCTGCACGTCACTCGGCCCAGGCGGGTAAGAAGTGGACCGACACCGGGTGCCTCCATGACGAGCGTGGCCTGAAGGGCCGCCCGCCGGGGGACACCCGTCCGGTGCCGCTGCCGCCCGAACTGGTGGCGCTGTGGCGAGAGAGCGTCCACACCTTCGGTACCGCTGATGATGGGCGGCTGTTCTTCAACAACGTGGTGGCGTCCTCGCCTCCAGTACGTACGACCGCGTCTGGCACGAAGCCCGGGAACTGGCCCTGCCGCCCGGCCTGCTGAACGCTCCACTCGCGGCTCGCCCCTACGACCTGCGCCACTCGGCCCTGTCCACCTGGCTCAACGCCGGCGTCGACCCAACGGAGGTCGCGGAACGCGCTGGCAACAGTGTCGAGGTCCTCATGACCAAGTACGCCAAGTGCCTGTACGGACGGGCCGCGATCGCCAACCAGCGCATCGAGGCTCTGCTGGACGAATACGGGTGAACTCCCTCTTCCCGCCAGGTGGTTTCTCTGAGTACTCCGGAGATGACCCGGCTCGCTACTGGGCCGGGTTCGCGTCTTGCGGCGCAATGAGTTGGCGTCGCCAGTCAGCGAACCGCTCGCGCAGCGCTGCGGCTTCGGTGGCAGTAAGGCCGTAGGCGGCGAATTGCTTGTCCGTGTAGCGCTGGATGCGGGCGAGTGAGTCGGCGAACATTCGAGGATCGAAGCCGTCGTCGTTCTGCTTGGCCAGCTCCATCAGGCGTTCGCGGGTGTATCCGGCCTTGAGGAGGCCGTCGACGTCGATGGCGTCGCGGACCTCGGCCCGGCCGTCCAGAGCAGTGGTCTTTCCGGCGGCGACATCGTCAGGGTGCAGGACCGGGCCGAGCTCGGAGGGCACGGGCGGGTGGTTGAGGAACTCGGCGACAAGTTCCACCTTGTTCTGCGTACCGCTGACCGAGTCGGTGACGTTCAACCGGGTGTAGGTGTGCTCGGAGTTCTGGTGGGCCAGTTCCACGGAGAAGCCTGCGGCTTCGTAGGCGGCGATGACGCGTTCGGTGGCCGCGGGCATCTCCGTGGTGGCCCGGTTGATCGGAGCAAAGAGGTCGACGTCGTCACTAACCCGGTTGACGATCTGGTGGGCCTGGACGGCGTAGCCGCCTGCCAGGGCGTAGCCGAAGTCGTCGGCGAGCGCGTCGAGCCCGATGCGGATCAGGCGGCGGTGTAGCTCGTCCACTACGCTGCGGCCGCCGCAGGTGCGAGGTCGGGGAAGCGGGCCTGCCAGGCCGCACGGGCCGGAGCGGGCAGGAACAGGTCCGTCCAGTGTTGGCGCAACAGATCGGCGCTCAGGTACGCCCGCAGGTCGGCTGCGGTCTGGGCTTCCCGGACGACCCGCTCGTACATAAGGAGCAGGTCGGCCTCGTCGGCGAGGTCGTACTCGTAGTGCGGACCCCAGTCGATGTGCCGGGGCAGGATCACGGTGCCGGCGCTCGGCCCGACCAACTCGTCGAGCGACTCCGGAAGCGCGTAGATCCTCGCGGCGGCGTACCTGCTCATACACCCAGCATGCCGTAGCCGGCCGCGTCGTGGTGCCGACACCGGCATCCCCGTGGGCAGTGAGCGTCACGTTCGACGAAACGCCTGCTCACAGCCGTACTCAGCCCTGACCCGGGAAAATCAAACGGCCTGCTCCCTCCGTATGTTTTTCGACTGTCTATGCCGGCAAATGCGCAGGTCACGACAGGTGTCCTACGGAGTCGGCTCTACTATTCGGCTCTCCCATCCCACGCATGTCCCACGCGAGGCCGTTCCACGGGATCGGACATTTGGGATTTCGTCCGTCCCGCGTCGTAAAGTCGCAGGTCGAAGCCCTCTCGGGCCGAGGGGTCATGATGGAGTAGGCCGTGTGCGTTTTGGCATGCATAAGTTAAGCCCTGACCCGCGTTTCTGCAGGTCAGGGCTTGTTTTGGTGGTGCCCCCGGCAGGATTCGAACCTGCGCACACGGCTCCGGAGGCCGTTGCTCTATCCCCTGAGCTACGGGGGCGTGTCGGGCGCCTTGGGTGGCGGCGACGGGTAGAACCCTACCAGCTCCTTCGGGGTGTTCATGAACGGGTTTCCCGGTGTTGCCGGTCGTCCCGGAGGGGCGTCGCCGTGTCGGTGACCTTGCGGGCGCTTCGGCCCCGACGCGGCCCCGTCGCCTCCCCGCCCCGGTCGGAAGTGGGTAAAAGCCGGACGCGGTGGCCTGTGTCGACCTACTCTCGACTTGTGCCAGGCGCTTCGGGCCGGGTGCTTGTTGTGGACGACAACAAGGTCATCCGGCAGTTGATCAGGGTCAATCTCGAACTTGAGGGCATCGAGGTCGTGACCGCGGCCGATGGTGCCGAGTGTCTGGATGTCGTTCACCAGGTGCGGCCCGACGTGGTCACCCTCGACGTCGTCATGCCTCGCCTCGACGGCCTGCGCACCGCCGCCCGGCTCCGTGCCGACCCCCGGACCCGTGATCTTCCTCTCGCCATCATCAGCGCCTGCACCTCCTACGAGGTCGAGAGCGGCCTCGACGTCGGCGTCGACGCCTTCCTCGCCAAGCCCTTCGAGCCCGCCGAACTCGTACGCCTCGTGCAGGAATTGATCCGGAGGGGGAGGGGGAACGGGGCGGCGGGGGACGGGCCGGCCGGCGACATGCGCGAGGTCGCGGAAGCCGAGCGGGCCGGGCGGGCCGGCGGCTGAGACGTCCGACCGAGCCGCGTCGCGCGGGGCGCCGGCGCGTCCGCTGTCGTGCGTCCGTCGGGGGTGCCGCGAGGGACCAGGCGTGCGAGCGGTCCCGTCCGCCGGGGGTGTCGCGGGGGACTGGGCGTGCGAGTGGTTCCGTCCGTATATCGGACCCTCCCCCAAACCGGCTCGCCTACCCACCCCCCTCCTCCCCTACGCTTGTCCCGTGACCCCCGTCGAGCTCTCCCGTACCGTGCTGCGCGCGGTGCGTCGTGCTGTCGACGACGGGGTACTGAGCGTGGCCGTGCCGGCGCGGGCCGTGGTGACGGCCCCCGGACCCGGAGGGTGCGGTGACTACGCCACCAACATCGCCCTCCAGCTCGCCCGCCCGGCAGGGCACCCGCCCCTGCGCGTCGCCGAGATCCTCAAGGCCCGCCTCGCGGACGCCGACGGCGTCCGTGACGTCGTCGTCACCGGGCCCGGCTTCCTCAACATCAGCCTGCGCGACTCCACCCCCGCCGGCCTCGTCTCCGAGATCCTGCGCCTCGGCCCCGCCTACGGCCACAGCGACGCCCTCGCCGGCCGCACCGTCGTCCTCCGCGTCCCGTACGACCTCCGCGCCGAAGTCGTCGCCGACGCCCTCTCCCGCATCGTCGCCTCCCAGGGCGGGCGGACGGAGATCGAGCACGGTCCGTGCGTCGGTCCGGGGCTGCGGTCCGTGGGGGTGTCTGAAGATCCCGCCCCGCCCGCCCACGGCCAGCCCGTCGACCTACGTCCCGTCCCCGCCCCCGAGGACCCCGCCCCCCTCGGCCCCGACGCCGCCCGCTGGGCCCTGCTGTACCCCGCCGGGCACCACCGGCCGCGTATCACCGCCGACCACCTCGTCCAGCGTGAGAGCAACCCTCTCTTCCGCGTCCGTTACGCCCACGCCCGCACCCGGGCCCTCAGCCGTAACGCCGCCGATCTGGGGTTCGGCGCCCAGCCCGGTGACGTGGGGGTCTGCGGCGCGGCTCCGCTCGTCGCCGCCCTCTCCGATCATCCCCGCGTCCTCGCCCACGCCGCCACACACCACGCCCCCGATCGTCTCGCCCGGCACCTCGTCACCGTCGCCGATGCCGTTCTGCCCTTTCTCCCCACCGTGCTGCCCCGTGGAGCGGAGAAACCCTCGGCCGCCCACCGCGCCCGGCTCGCGCTCGCCGAAGCCGCCGGGGCGGTGCTGGCCGGCGGCCTGTCCCTGCTCGGCATCGACGCACCCCACCACCTCTAGAGAGCCAGCCAAGAAGATGAGCCGTTCCGCACACCCCGCCGGGCCCCGTCACGCCGACGTCCTCCCCGAGGGCCACTACTCCGCACCGCCCGCCGACCTCAACGCCCTCGACCCCAAGGTGTGGGCCCAGACCGTCGCGCGGGACGCGGACGGCGTGGTCACCGTCGGCGGCGTCGACGTCAAGCGCATCGCCGAGGAGTTCGGCACCCCCGCCTACGTCCTCGACGAGGCCGACTTCCGGGCCCGGGCGCGAGCCTGGCGCACGGCCTTCGGGCATGACGCCGACGTCTTCTACGCGGGGAAGGCGTTTCTGTCGCGTGCCGTCGTGCGATGGCTCGACGAGGAGGGGCTGAACCTCGACGTCTGCTCCGGGGGCGAGCTGGCCACCGCGCTCTCCGCCGGGATGCCCGCCGAGCGGATCGCCTTCCACGGCAACAACAAGTCGAGCGAGGAGATCCGCCGGGCGGTCGGCGCCGGCGTCGGGCGGATCGTGCTCGACTCCTTCCAGGAGATCGTGCGGGTCGCGCACATCGCGCAGGAGCTCGGCAAGCGGCAGCGGGTGCAGATTCGTATCACCGTGGGCGTCGAGGCCCACACCCACGAGTTCATCGCCACCGCCCACGAGGACCAGAAGTTCGGGATTCCGCTCGCCGGGGGGCAGGCGGCGGAGGCCGTGCGGCGGGCGTTGCAGCTGGACGGGCTCGAGCTGATCGGGATCCACAGCCACATCGGGTCGCAGATCTTCGACATGTCCGGGTTCGAGGTCGCCGCCCATCGCGTGGTCGGGCTGCTGAAGGACATCCGCGACGAGCACGGCGTCGAACTGCCCGAGATCGACCTCGGCGGCGGCCTCGGCATCGCGTACACCAGCGACGACGACCCGCGCGAGCCGCACGAGATCGCCAAGGCGCTGACGGAGATCGTCAGCCGGGAGTGCGACGCCGCCAGGCTGCGGACTCCCCGGATCTCCGTCGAGCCGGGGCGGGCCATCGTCGGGCCGACCGCCTTCACGCTCTACGAGGTCGGCACCATCAAGCCCCTCGACGGACTGCGTACGTACGTCTCCGTCGACGGCGGCATGTCGGACAACATCCGTACCGCGCTCTACGACGCCGAGTACAGCGTCGCCCTGGTGTCCCGGACCTCCGACGCCGCGCCCATGCTCGCCCGGGTCGTCGGCAAGCACTGCGAGAGCGGGGACATCGTGGTCAGGGACGCGTTCCTGCCGGGCGACCTGGCACCGGGTGACCTGATCGCCGTACCGGCGACGGGCGCGTACTGCCGTTCCATGGCCAGCAACTACAACCACGTGCTGCGTCCGCCGGTCGTCGCGGTGAGCGACGGTGCGGCCCGCGTCATCGTCCGCCGGGAGACGGAGGAGGATCTTCTGCGGCTCGACGTCGGCTGACGGTGCGGCGAGGCGTGAGCGGTGGCAGGCCCGGGTGGCTGCGCGGCGCCAGGGGTGGAAGATCTCCTGTCTTCCGCCCCCGCGTAAATGAAATAGACGTCTCACGATCCGGACCAAAGGCAGAAAGTCCCGTCCGGTGAGTGAGACTGGACCAACCGTAGACGGTATGAGGAAACGAGGTCGGATGATGCGTACGCGTCCGCTGAAGGTGGCGCTGCTGGGCTGTGGGGTTGTCGGCTCAGAGGTGGCGCGCATCATGACGACGCACGCCGACGACCTCGCCGCCAGGATCGGGGCCCCGGTGGAGCTGGCCGGGGTCGCCGTGCGGCGTCCGGGCAAGGTGCGCGAGGGGATCGACCCCGGCCTCGTCACCACCGACGCCACCGCCCTCGTCAAACGCGGCGACATCGACGTCGTGGTTGAGGTGATCGGCGGGATCGAGCCCGCCCGGTCGCTCATCACCGCCGCCTTCGAGCACGGGGCCTCCGTCGTCTCCGCCAACAAGGCGCTGCTCGCCCAGGACGGGGCCGCCCTGCACGCCGCCGCCGAGGAGCACGGGCGGGATCTGTACTACGAGGCCGCCGTCGCCGGCGCCATCCCGCTGATCCGGCCGCTGCGCGAGTCCCTCGCCGGCGACAAGGTCAACCGGGTGCTCGGGATCGTCAACGGCACCACCAACTTCATCCTCGACAAGATGGACTCGACGGGGGCCGGCTACCAGGAGGCCCTCGACGAGGCCACCGCGCTCGGGTACGCCGAAGCCGACCCCACCGCCGACGTCGAGGGCTTCGACGCCGCCGCCAAGGCCGCCATCCTCGCCGGCATCGCCTTCCACTCCCGGGTGCGCCTCGACGACGTCTACCGCGAGGGCATGACCGAGGTCACCTCCGCCGACTTCCGCTCGGCCAAGGAGATGGGCTGCACCATCAAGCTGCTCGCCATCTGCGAGCGAGCCGAGGACGGGCAGTCGGTCACCGCGCGCGTGCACCCCGCGATGATCCCGCTCACCCACCCGCTGGCCTCGGTGCGGGGGGCGTACAACGCGGTGTTCGTGGAGTCGGACGCCTCCGGCCAGCTCATGTTCTACGGACCCGGTGCCGGCGGTGCGCCGACCGCGTCCGCCGTCCTCGGCGACCTCGTCGCCGTCTGCCGCAACCGGCTCAGCGGGGCGACGGGGCCCGGCGAGTCGGCGTATGCCGCACTGCCCGTCTCGGGGATGGGCGAGGTCGTCACCCGCTGTCACATCAGCCTCGACGTCGCGGACAAACCGGGTGTTCTCGCCCAGGTGGCCACCGTGTTCGCCGAGCACGGGGTGTCGATCGATACGGTTCGGCAGCAGGGCAAGGACGGCGAGGCCTCTCTCGTCGTCGTCACCCACCGCGCGTCCGACGCCTCCCTGTCCGGGACCGTCGAGGCGCTGCGCAAGCTCGACACCGTGCGGGGTGTCGCCAGCATCATGCGGGTTGAAGGAGAGTAACCAGCAATGACCCACCAGTGGCGCGGAATCATCGAGGAGTACCGGGACCGGCTGCCCGTCTCCGACACCACGCCGGTCGTGACGCTCCGCGAGGGCGGCACGCCCCTCGTGCCCGCGCAGGTGCTCTCCGAGCGCACGGGCTGCGAGGTCCACCTGAAGGTGGAGGGCGCCAACCCCACCGGCTCCTTCAAGGACCGCGGGATGACCATGGCCATCACGCGGGCGAAGGAGGAGGGCGCGCAGGCCGTCATCTGCGCCTCCACCGGCAACACGTCCGCGAGCGCCGCCGCGTACGCCGTGCGCGCCGGCATGGTGTCGGCCGTGCTCGTCCCGCAGGGCAAGATCGCCCTCGGCAAGATGGGGCAGGCGCTGGTGCACGGCGCCAAGATCCTCCAGGTCGACGGCAACTTCGACGACTGCCTCACCCTCGCCCGGGCGCTCAGCGACAACTACCCCGTGGCACTGGTCAATTCGGTCAACCCGGTGCGTATCGAGGGACAGAAGACCGCCGCCTTCGAGATCGTGGACATGCTGGGCGACGCGCCCGACATCCACGTCCTGCCGGTCGGCAACGCGGGCAACATCACGGCGTACTGGAAGGGCTACCGGGAGTACGCCGCCGACGGCCCCGCCGCCCGCACGCCCCGGATGTGGGGCTTCCAGGCCTCCGGCAGCGCCCCCATCGTGCGCGGCGAGGTGGTCAAGGACCCCTCGACCATCGCCACCGCGATCCGCATCGGCAACCCCGCCTCCTGGCAGTACGCGCTGGCGGCGCGGGACGAGTCCGGCGGCCTCATCGACGAGGTGACGGACCGTGAGATCCTGCGCGCCTACCGGCTGTTGGCCGCGCAGGAGGGCGTCTTCGTGGAGCCCGCCTCCGCCGCGTCCGTGGCCGGTCTGCTGAAGGCCGCCGAGCAGGGCAAGGTCGACCCGGGCCAGACCATCGTCTGCACGGTCACCGGAAACGGCCTCAAGGACCCCGACTGGGCCGTCGCCGGCGCCCCGCAGCCGGTCACCGTCCCGGTCGACGCGGTGTCCGCCGCCGAGCGCCTCGGGCTCGCGTAACAGCGCCGCGGAGGGGAACCCCCAGGGGGACTGGGGAGTTCCCCTGCCGGGGGTGCACAGGGGGCTTACGACACGCATCGTGCGCCTCCTGTGCGCCCTATGTCGCCACAGAACCTTCCTTCGATAGGCTGTACCGAACCCGCCTGCTGCATATGCCCTCGCGTACGGCAGGCCGCCGCGCCGTCTTTGCGGCCCGCAGGGTCTTCGTACGTCATCGAATGTCTTCGACAATCACGCAGCTCAAGGAGAGTCATCGAGCGATGGCCGGTCCAGCGTTCCGCGCCGCCGCCGTCAGGGTGCGCGTCCCCGCCACCAGCGCCAACCTCGGCCCGGGCTTCGACGCCCTCGGCCTGTCGCTGGGGCTCTACGACGACGTGGTCGTCCGGGTGGCCGACTCCGGGCTGCACATCGACATCGCGGGAGAGGGCAGCGAGACACTCCCGCGCGACGAGAACCACCTTCTCGTACGGTCCCTGCGCACCGCCTTCGACCTGCTGGGCGGCCAGCCGCGCGGCCTGGAGATCGTCTGCGCCAACCGCATCCCGCACGGCCGCGGCCTGGGCTCGTCCTCGGCCGCCATCTGCGCCGGCATCGTCGCCGCGCGAGCCGTGACCATAGGCGGCGAGTCGAAGCTCGACGACCCGGCCCTGCTGGAGCTCGCGACCGAGATCGAGGGCCACCCCGACAACGTGGCGCCGTGCCTGCTCGGCGGCTTCACCATCGCCTGGATGGAGGCCGGCGCCGCCCGGGCGATCCGGCTGGAGCCCCACGATTCCATCGTTCCGGTGGTTTTCGTGCCCGGGAAGCCGGTGCTCACCGAGACCGCGCGCGGCCTGCTCCCGCGCACCGTGCCGCACGTCGACGCCGCCGCCAACGCGGGCCGCGCCGCCCTGCTCGTCGAGGCCCTGACCAGGCGCCCCGAGCTGCTGCTGCCGGCCACCGAGGACCGTCTCCACCAGGAGTACCGCGCCCCGGCCATGCCGGAGAGCGCCGCGCTGGTGGAGCGGCTGCGGGCCGACGGAGTCCCGGCAGTCATCTCCGGAGCAGGACCCACCGTGCTGGCGCTGGTCGACGCCGACAGCGCCGACAAGGTGGCCGATCTGGCAGGCGAGGGGTGGGCCGCCAACCGGCTCGACCTCGACGCCCGGGGAGCGAGCGTGCTGCCGCTTGCGACCTGACACACGGTTGCCGGATTTCGAGAGGGGGAATGTTTGTTGGATCCGGTAGTGTTAACCTCAAGTCTGCACCCGACCCCACCATGGCGAGGTGCTTCGTGTCCCCGTCCGGGACAGACATTCTTCCGGGAGCCTCCCAAGCCGCACTGTGTTCCGTACGACGTACGCGGGCAGTACCTCGTACGCGGGCACTGAGCGACTTGCCGGGCACGCTCCGGAATCGGTGCGACCAGGCCACCTGACACCGGCACTCGGTGCCACGGCTTTGGGAAGCGCCATCCCAGATATTGCCTCCGCCACCTTTGGCGGACCACCGCCCCGGCGCGGTCCACACAGCAAGGACCAAGCCGGAAGCACAACCGGTCGCCGAGCCAGAAGGCCGACGTCCGCTCCAGGGAAGGACCCTTCGTGAGCGACACCACCGATCTGATGGGCGCACGTGTCGAGGAGACCGCTGCCGCGCCCGCCACGGACGCCTCCGCGCCTGCCACCGGTGCCGGCTCCCGGCGGCGCCGCGGTACCGGCCTCGAGGGCATGGTGCTGGCCGAGCTGCAGCAGGTCGCCTCCGGCCTCGGCATCAGGGGCACCGCGCGGATGCGCAAGAGCCAGCTGATCGAGGTCATCAAGGAGGCGCAGGCGGGAGGTGGCGCCTCGGCCCCGAAGGCGGCGACCGCCGCGGGCGACGCCACCGAGACCAAGCCGAAGCGCCGGGCCACCTCCAAGGCCCGTACCGGCGAGGACACAGCGTCCGCCGCCGCCGACAAGTCGGCCGAGGCCCCCGCCGAGAAGGCCGTGGCCCAGCAGCAGATCGAGATCCCCGGTCAGCCCGCCGCCGGTGACGACGCCCCCACCGAGCGCCGTCGTCGCCGCGCCACCGCCGAGGCCGGCGCCCCGGCGTCCGGCGGCGCCGAGACCATCACCACCGAGGCCAGGAACGAGCCGAAGGCCGAGACGCCCGCCCCCCAGGCGCAGAACGACGCCAAGGGCGACGCCGGTGACGGCGAGGGCCGTGGCCGCCGCGACCGCCGTGACCGCGGCCGGGACCGCGGGGACCGCCAGGACCGCGGCGACCGCCAGGACCGCGGCGACCGCCAGGACCGCGGGGACCGCCAGGACCGCGGGGACCGCCGCAAGGGCGACGACCAGCAGGGCCAGGGCGGCCAGCAGCGCGGTCAGCAGCAGAACCAGCAGCAGGGCGGCGGCCGGCAGGACCGGCAGGACAACCGCCAGCAGGACGACGACGACTTCGAGGGCGGCCGGCGTGGCCGTCGCGGACGCTACCGCGACCGGCGCGGGCGCCGTGGCCGCGACGAGGTGCAGGAGCCGCAGATCGCCGAGGACGACGTCCTGATCCCGGTCGCGGGCATCCTGGACATCCTCGACAACTACGCCTTCATCCGTACCTCGGGCTACCTCCCCGGGCCGAACGACGTGTACGTCTCCCTCGCCCAGGTCCGCAAGAACGGCCTGCGCAAGGGCGACCACGTCACCGGCGCGGTCCGCCAGCCCAAGGAAGGCGAGCGGCGCGAGAAGTTCAACGCGCTGGTGCGCCTGGACTCCGTCAACGGCATGGCGCCCGAACACGGCCGCGGCCGCCCGGAGTTCAACAAGCTCACCCCGCTCTACCCGCAGGACCGCCTCCGCCTGGAGACGGACCCGGGCGTGCTGACCACCCGCATCATCGACCTCGTGTCGCCGATCGGTAAGGGCCAGCGCGGTCTGATCGTGGCCCCGCCGAAGACCGGCAAGACCATGATCATGCAGGCGATCGCCAACGCGATCACGCACAACAACCCCGAGTGCCACCTGATGGTCGTCCTCGTCGACGAGCGTCCGGAAGAGGTCACCGACATGCAGCGGTCGGTCAAGGGCGAGGTCATCTCCTCGACCTTCGACCGCCCGGCCGAGGACCACACCACGGTCGCCGAGCTCGCCATCGAGCGCGCCAAGCGCCTGGTGGAGCTGGGCCACGACGTGGTCGTGCTGCTCGACTCGATCACGCGTCTGGGCCGCGCCTACAACCTCGCGGCGCCGGCCTCCGGCCGCATCCTGTCCGGTGGTGTCGACTCCACCGCCCTGTACCCGCCGAAGCGCTTCTTCGGTGCGGCCCGCAACATCGAGGACGGCGGCTCGCTGACCATCCTCGCCACCGCGCTGGTGGACACCGGGTCGCGCATGGACGAGGTGATCTTCGAGGAGTTCAAGGGCACCGGCAACATGGAGCTCAAGCTCGACCGGAAGCTCGCCGACAAGCGCATCTTCCCGGCCGTCGACGTGGACGCCTCCGGCACCCGCAAGGAAGAGATCCTGCTGGGCGCCGAGGAGCTCGGCATCGTCTGGAAGCTCCGCCGCGTCCTGCACGCGCTCGACCAGCAGCAGGCGATCGAGCTGCTCCTCGACAAGATGAAGCAGACCAAGTCGAACGTCGAGTTCCTGATGCAGATCCAGAAGACGACCCCGACGCCCGGCAACGGCGACTGAGGCACGCTCTTCACACGGCTCGCCCCCCGTTACTCCTGTAACGGGGGGCGAGCCGTTGGCGCAGATAGGGAGGGGCGCACTCTGCGCTCTCCCAACTCGTGCCTCACTGGGGGGACTTTCCTTGACCACACCCCTGTCCGGTGGTCGTCACAGACGCCGGATACGCATCGGCCTGCCCGTCGCCGCCGCCGGCCTCGCCGCGGCCGTCGCCGCCGCGCTGACCGTGTCGTCCGCGGGCGCCGCGACGGCGTCGGCGCAGCCGACCGTCAAGCCCGCCACCAGCTCCGCCTCGCTGACCGAGCTGTCGGACCGGATCGCGGGCGTACTGGCCACCGACAAGGACTTCTCGAAGGCGTCGAAGACCAAGGACACGACCACCGGCACATCCAGCTCGTCGAACTCGTCGTCTTCATCGTCCTCGTCGTCCTCGACGTCGTCCACGTCCTCCGTCAGCCCGATGATCATCGGCGGTACCACCACGACGATCACCTCGGCGCCGTGGATGGCGCAGCTGTGGTACTACGACGACAAGGGCACCACCTCCACCACCGACGACGTCGGCTTCTTCTGCGGTGGCGCGGTCGTGGCGCCGACGAAGATCCTCACCGCCTCGCACTGCGTCAAGGGCTACAACTGGCACGCCAACGGCGCCATCCTCACCGGCACCGACCAGCTGCCCACCACCGACAGCGCGGGCAACACCGACCTGCACGGCGGCACCGTCTCCGGTGTGTGGCGGCAGTGGAACCACCCGTCGTACAACGCGACGACCGTCGACAACGACATCGCCGTGCTGACCCTGCCGAACCCGATCAGCGCCACGCCGATCCGCATGACGACGTCGGGCGACTCGGCGTCGTACACGGGCACCGCCGCCCAGAGCGCCACCGTCTACGGCTGGGGCCGCACCAGCTCCACCAGCGACGACATCTCCCAGACGCTGAAGAAGGCGACGCTGCCCATCCAGTCCGACAGCACCTGCGCGGGCTACTACGGCAGCGACTTCATCAAGGGCCACATGGTCTGCGCCGGCACCCCGGCGACCGGCAGCGACACCGGCACCACCTCGGCCTGCAACGGCGACTCCGGCGGCCCGCTGGTCGTGAACAACCGGATCGTCGGCGTCGTGTCCTGGGGCGTCCAGAACTGCGTCGCCAAGGGCGCCTACAGCGTGTTCACCAAGGTCACCACGTACGTCGGCGCCGCCTACCCGCGCGTCGACGACGGCAACCTCAGCGGCGACCACCGGGCCGACCTGTTCGTGCGCGAGAAGTCCACGTACACCGGCTACGAGAAGGACTCCAAGGGCACCTCGTTCGGCGCCCGCGAGTCCTGGGGCAGCTTCAAGGGCTACAACGTCATCCTGCAGACGGACCTGAACCGGGACGGCTACGAGGACTTCGTGCTGCGGCGCAGCAGTGACGGGGCGGTGTTCTGGCTGCACTTCGTCCCGTCCACCGAGAGCTGGAGCAAGAAGCAGATCTTCAGCGGCTGGTCGACCCGCAAGTACATCGTCGTGCCCGGTGATGTCACCGGCGACTACCTGCCCGACCTGCTGTCGGTCGACTCCGGCGGCTACCTGTGGATCTACCCGGGCAAGGGCAACGGCACCTTCGGCAGCCGCGTCAAGGTCGGCGGCGGCTGGAGCCAGTACAACCTGCTGCGCGGCCACGGCGACTTCAACGGCGACGGCAGGGCCGACCTGATCGCCCGCAACAAGAGCACCGGGTACGTGTACCTGTACCGGGGCACCGGCAAGATCGGCACGGGCGCCTTCTCCAGCCGCGTCCACGTGCGCACGTGGGGCAGCGGCTACAACGCCTTCGACGCCGTCGGCGACGTCACCGGCGACGGCAAGGCCGACTTCCTGGCCCGCACCTCCGGCGGCACGCTCTACCTGTACCCGGGCACGGGCAAGGCGAGCAGTGGGATCTTCGCCACAAGGATCTCCGTCGGCACCGGTTTCCAGGCGTACGACATCTGGGGCTGAAGCCGCAGGTGAGCGCCGTGCTCCCGGACTGAACCGGTCACTCTCTGTGCCCAGCCCACCACGGGCTGGGCACAGTGCGTTGTGCAACCCTTTTCCGAGTTTCCCCGTCTGACCCGACGGGTGACGATGGTGCGGTACAGGCCGATTTCGGCCAGGCCTGATCCCGACAGCAGGGGGTAACCGACCGAGCGAGACCCGAGGAGCACATGTCCGCCGAGAGCACGCCGGAGCCCGGCATACCGGGGGAGGCCGGCACGAAGGGCCCGCGCAACCGCGCCAGGGGCCGACGCCGCAAGCCGCGCAGCGAGCACCGCAAGGCCCTGATCCTGATGGCCTGGACCGCTGCGGGCATCGTCGTGCTCGGCGGCACCGGGGTCGGTTACCTGTACTTCAAGCTCAACGGCAACATCAAGAGCGTCGACATCAACCAGGCCCTCGGCACCGACCGGCCCACCAAGGCCGACAACGGCTCGGAGAACATCCTCGTCCTGGGCTCGGACTCCCGCTCCGGCAGCAACAAGGCGCTGGGCGGCGGCGCCGACGACGGCAGCGCCCGCTCGGACACGGCGATGATCGTCCACGTCTACCAGGGCCACAAGCGGGCCAGTGTGATCTCCATCCCGCGCGACACCCTCGTCGACCGCCCCGAGTGCACCGACACCAAGGGCGACACGCACGACGCCGCGACCGGCGTGATGTTCAACAGCGCCTACTCCACGGGCGGCGCCGCCTGCGCCGTGAAGACCGTCGAGTCCCTCACCGGCCTGCGCATGGACCACTACCTCGAAGTCGACTTCAGCGGCTTCGAGAAGCTGATCGACGAGCTCGGCGGCGTCCCGGTCACCACCACCAAGGACATCACCGACAAGCAGAGCCACCTCAACCTCAAGGCCGGCACGCACACCCTGAACGGCAAGCAGGCCCTCGGCCTGGTCCGCACCCGGCACGGCGTCGGCGACGGCTCCGACCTCGGCCGCATCCAGCTCCAGCAGGCCTTCATCAAGGCGCTGGTCGACCAGGTCGGGCAGATCGGCGTCTTCACCAGCCCGAAGAAGCTGTACGACCTCGCCGACACCGCCACCAAGGCCGTGACGACCGACTCCGACCTCGGCTCCATCAACTCCCTGATGTCGTTCGCGAACGGCCTCAAGGGCATCGGCTCCTCCCGGATGCAGATGATCACCATGCCGGTCCGGTACGACCCGGCCGACCCCAACCGCGTGATCATCCAGCAGGCCAAGGCCGAACAGGTCTGGACGGCGCTGAAGAACGACCGGGCCATCCCGAAGTCGGCCACCCGGGGCACCGCCTCCGGCGACGCCAGGGGCGTCGTGGAATAGATCGCCCCGGCCCCGGTTTTGGGGGATGGCCCCAGTCCTGGCAGACTGGTACGTCGGCTCCGGTTCACGCCCTCGCATCCCGCGCTGGCGACCCGGCGCCCTCCCGAAACTAGGAGACACCTTGAAGCGCGACATCCACCCCCAGTACGTCGAGACGCAGGTCAGCTGCACCTGTGGCGCGTCGTTCACCACCCGCAGCACCATCGAGTCCGGCACCATCCGGGCCGAGGTCTGCTCCGAGTGCCACCCGTTCTACACGGGCAAGCAGAAGATCCTCGACACCGGTGGCCGTGTGGCCCGCTTCGAGGCCCGCTTCGGCAAGGCTGCCGCCGGCTCCAAGAAGTAGCGAGCCCCATTTCGCCGGTCCACGGCCGCGCGCCCCACTCAGGCGTGCGCCGGGACCGGCGTTTTTGGTCGCCCGCCTTCCCTTCACCCGCAGTATCAGGAGCCCAAAGATGTTCGAGGCCGTCGAGGAACTCGTCGGTGAGCACGCCGACCTGGAGAAGAAGCTCGCCGACCCGTCGGTCCACGCCGACCAGGCCAACGCGCGCAAGCTCAACAAGCGCTACGCCGAGCTGACTCCCATCGTCGCCACGTACCGCTCCTGGAAGCAGACCGGCGACGACATCGAGACCGCGCGCGAACTCGCCGCGGACGACCCCGACTTCGCGGCCGAGGTCAAGGAGCTGGAGAAGCAGCGCGAGGAGCTGACCGAGAAGCTGCGCTTCCTGCTGATCCCGCGCGACCCCAGCGACGACAAGGACGTCATCCTGGAGATCAAGGCCGGCGCCGGCGGCGACGAGTCCGCGCTGTTCGCCGGCGACCTGCTGCGCATGTACCTGCGCTACGCCGAGCGCGTCGGCTGGAAGACCGAGATCATCGACGCCACCGAGTCCGAGCTGGGCGGCTACAAGGACGTCCAGGTCGCGGTGAAGACCAAGGGGCAGACCGAGCCCGGGCAGGGCGTCTGGGCCCGCCTGAAGTACGAGGGCGGGGTGCACCGCGTGCAGCGCGTGCCGGCCACCGAGTCCCAGGGCCGTATCCACACCTCCGCCGCCGGCGTCCTGGTCACGCCCGAGGCCGAGGAGGTCGACGTCGAGATCAACCCCAACGACCTGCGCATCGACGTCTACCGCTCCTCCGGTCCCGGCGGCCAGTCCGTCAACACCACCGACTCCGCCGTGCGCATCACGCACATTCCCACCGGAGTCGTCGCCTCCTGCCAGAACGAGAAGAGCCAGCTGCAGAACAAGGAGCAGGCGATGCGTATCCTGCGCTCCAGGCTGCTCGCAGCGGCGCAGGAGGAGGCGGAGAAGGAGGCCGCCGACGCCCGCCGCAGCCAGGTCCGCACCGTCGACCGCTCCGAGAAGATCCGCACCTACAACTTCCCCGAGAACCGCATCTCGGACCACCGCGTCGGCTTCAAGGCGTACAACCTGGACCAGGTCCTGGACGGCGACCTCGACGCGGTGATCCAGGCCTGCGTCGACGCGGACTCGGCGGCGAAGCTGGCGGCCGCGTAAGACGCGTCAGACCCGTACGAACGAGTACGACACGGAGGACTTGCGTGAACCTGCTGCTCGCAGAGGTGGCCCAGGCCACCCAGCGGCTGGCCGACGCCGGCGTGCCCTCGCCGCGCAACGACGCGGAGGAGCTCGCCGCGTTCGTGCACGGCGTGAAGCGGGGCGAGCTGCACTCCGTGAAGGACTCGGACTTCGACGCCCGCTACTGGGAGGTCATCGCCCGGCGCGAGCAGCGCGAGCCGCTGCAGCACATCACCGGGCGGGCCTACTTCCGGTACCTGGAGCTCCAGGTCGGCCCGGGCGTGTTCGTGCCGCGCCCGGAGACCGAGTCCGTGGTCGGCTGGGCCATAGACGCGGTCCGCGCCATGGACGTCGTCGAGCCCTGCATCGTCGACCTGTGCACCGGCTCCGGCGCCATCGCGCTCGCCCTCGCCCAGGAGGTCCCGCGCTCCCGCGTGCACGCCGTGGAGCTGTCGGAGGAGGCCCTGGTGTGGACCCGCAAGAACGTCGCCGGGTCCAGGGTCGACCTGCGGCAGGGCAACGCCCTGGACGCCTTCCCCGACCTCGATGGCCAGGTCGACCTGGTGATCTCCAACCCGCCCTACATCCCGCTCACCGAGTGGGAGTACGTCGCTCCCGAGGCGCGCGACTACGATCCCGAACTCGCCCTGTTCTCCGGGGAGGACGGCCTGGACCTGATCCGCGGCCTGGAGCGCACCGCGCACCGCCTGCTGCGCCCCGGCGGCGTCGTCGTCATCGAGCACGCCGACACCCAGGGCGGCCAGGTGCCGTGGATCTTCACCGAGGAGCGGGGCTGGGCCGACGCGGCCGACCACCCCGACCTCAACAACCGCCCCCGGTTCGCCACGGCCCGCAAGGCACTGCCGTGAGCACCGCCCCGACAGCTTTCCGGAAGACCGGAAGTCCGTTGCACGAGGAGGCCCGCTAGAGATGGCACGGCGATACGACACCAACGACGCGACCGACCGCACGACCGGTCTGCGTGAGGCCGCGTCCGCCGTCCGCCGTGGCGAGCTGGTCGTGCTCCCGACCGACACGGTGTACGGCATCGGCGCGGACGCCTTCTCCTCGGAGGGCGTCGCCGACCTGCTGGAGGCCAAGGGCCGGGGCCGCAGCATGCCCACCCCCGTCCTGATCGGCTCCCCGAACACCCTGCACGGTCTGGTCACCGACTTCTCCGAGATGGCCTGGGAGCTGGTCGACGCGTTCTGGCCGGGCGCCCTGACGATCGTCGCCAAGCACCAGCCGTCCCTCCAGTGGGACCTGGGGGACAGCCGGGGCACGGTCGCCGTGCGGATGCCCCTGCACCCGGTCGCCATCGAGCTGCTGACCGAGGTCGGCCCGATGGCCGTCTCCTCCGCCAACCTCTCCGGCCACCCCGCCCCCGAGGACTGTGACGCCGCGCAGGAGATGCTCGGCGACTCCGTCTCCGTCTACCTCGACGGCGGCCCGATCCCGGGCAACGTCCCGTCCTCCATCGTCGACGTCACCAGCCGCGTGCCGGTGCTGCTGCGCGAGGGCGCGCTGTCGCCGGAGGAGCTGCGGAAGGTCGTACCAGACCTCGAGGTGGCCAATTGACAGCCCCTGACGCGGGGCGTGGCATAGGCAACGGGGAAGGCGCGGCGGAGATCACGACGACGTTCGTGGGGCTTCCGCGCGACTGCTTCCGCATCCTCCACGTCAGCACCGGCAACGTGTGCCGCTCGCCCATCACCGAGCGGCTGACCCGGCATTACGTGTCGCAGCGGCTCGGCATCCTGGGCCGGGCGCTGATCGTGGAGAGCGCGGGCACCTGGGGCCACGAGGGCGCGCCCATGGAGGCCAACGCGGAGCAGGTCCTCGCCGACTTCGGCGCGGACCCGACCGGCTTCGTCGGACGCGAACTGCTCGACGAGCACGTCATCATGGCCGACCTGGTCCTGACCGCGACCCGCGACCACCGCGCCCAGGTCATCTCCATGGGGCACTCGGCGGGCCTGCGCACCTTCACCCTGAAGGAGTTCACCCGCCTGGTGCGCGCGATAGACCCGGCGACCCTGCCCCCGCTGGAGGAGGGCATCGTCGTCCGCGCCCGGGCCCTGGTGCGCGCGGCGGCGGCTCTACGCGGGTGGCTGCTGGCCCCCACGGCGGAGGCGGACGAGGTGTACGACCCCTACGGCGCCCCCCTGTCGTTCTTCCGCTCCATCGGCGACGAGATACACCAGGCGCTGGATCCGGTGGTCACGGCGCTCACGGGCGTACCCGCGAGGACGTAGCGGCAGCGCACCCCAGGGGCCCGGGGCCTACATTGGTCGTACGTCACCACGGCGAGTGAGCCGAAGGGGCGCGTCGACAGCGACTCGGGCGCCCCGGAGGTGAGCCGCTCACCACACGTCGCCCGGAGCTCACCATGTCGGTCACGCACGCCCCTCAGACCGCCGACGTCCTGCGGCGGCAGGACCCCGAGCTGGCCGAGATCCTGCTCGGGGAGCTCGACCGCCAGTCGACGTCGCTGCAACTGGTCGCCGCCGAGAACTTCTCCTCGCCGGCCGTGCTGGCCGCGCTCGGATCACCGCTGGCCAACAAGTACGCGGAAGGGTATCCGGGCGCCCGGCACCACGGCGGCTGCGAGATCGTGGACGTCGCCGAGCGGCTGGCCGTGGACCGGGCGAAGGCCCTGTTCGGCGCCGAGCACGCCAACGTCCAGTCGCACTCGGGGTCGAGCGCCGTGCTGGCCGCGTACGCGGCACTCCTGCGCCCCGGCGACACGGTCCTCGCCCTCGGGCTGCCCTACGGCGGCCACCTCACCCACGGCTCACCGGCCAACTTCTCCGGCCGCTGGTTCGACTTCGTCGGCTACGGGGTGGACGCGGAGACGGGCCTGATCGACTACGACCAGGTCAGGACGCTGGCCCGCAGCCACCGCCCCAAGGCGATCGTCTGCGGGTCGATCGCCTACCCCCGCCACCTCGACTACGCCTTCTTCCGCGAGGTCGCCGACGAGGTGGGCGCCTATCTGATCGCCGACGCGGCCCACCCCATCGGGCTGGTGGCCGGGGGAGCGGCGCCGAGCCCGGTGCCGTACGCCGACATCGTCTGCGCGACCACGCACAAGGTGCTGCGCGGGCCGCGCGGCGGGATGATCCTGTGCGGCGGCGAGCTGGCCGAGCGGGTGGACCGGGCCGTGTTCCCCTTCACCCAGGGCGGCGCGCAGATGCACACCATCGCCGCCAAGGCGGTCGCGTTCGGGGAGGCGGCGACCCCCGCCTTCGCCGCGTACGCCCATCGGGTGGTCGCCAATGCGAGGGTTCTCGCGGCCGGGCTGGCGGAGCAGGGGCTGGTCGTCACCACGGGCGGCACGGACACGCACCTGATCACCGCCGACCCCGCGCCGCTCGGCGTCGACGGCCGCACCGCGCGCGGACTGCTCGCGGCGGCCGGGATCGTGCTGGACTGCTGCGCCCTGCCGCACGCGGACGCCCGCGGGCTGCGGCTGGGCACGGCCGCCGTGACCACGCAGGGGATGGGGGAGGAGGAGATGCGCTGGATCGCCGCGCTGTGCGCGGGGGTGCTGCGCGGGGAGAGCGAACCGCAGCAGGCGCGTGACCGGGTGCGCGGGCTGACCGGTAGATTTCCGCCGTATCCCGGGTGAGACGGGGTAGGCGCACCTGCGTACACCTGGGTGCAACCTGAGCACACAGCCACGCGTGCAACCATCGTCGCTACCCGGAAGTCCCCACAGATATGCGCTCATCGCTAGGGTGTGGGGCTGAGATGGCCAGCGAGACCTGTGGGGAAGCCCGTGCGTGAATACCTGCTGACGCTCTGCATCACGGCCGCGGTGACGTATCTGCTGACAGGGCCGGTACGGAAGTTCGCGATCGTGGCCGGAGCGATGCCGGAGATCAGGGCCCGTGACGTGCACCGGGAACCCACTCCGCGGCTGGGCGGGATCGCGATGTTCTTCGGCATGTGCGCGGGCCTGCTGGTCGCGGACCATCTGACCAACCTCAACGAGGTCTTCGAGAAGTCGAACGAGCCACGGGCGCTGCTCTCCGGAGCGGCGCTCATCTGGCTGATCGGCGTCCTGGACGACAAGTTCGAGATCGACGCGCTGATCAAGCTGGGCGGCCAGATGATCGCGGCCGGCGTGATGGTCATGCAGGGTCTGACGATCCTGTGGCTGCCGATCCCGACGGTGGGCAACGTGGCGCTGACCCAGTGGCAGGGCACGCTGCTGACGGTGGCGCTGGTCGTCATCACCATCAACGCGGTGAACTTCGTCGACGGCCTCGACGGCCTGGCCTCCGGCATGGTGTGCATCGCGGCCGCCGCGTTCTTCCTGTACGCCTACCGGATCTGGTACTCGTACGGCATCGAGGCCGCCGCTCCGGCGACGCTGTTCTCCGCGATCCTCATGGGCATGTGCATCGGCTTCCTGCCGCACAACATGCACCCGGCGCGGATCTTCATGGGCGACTCCGGGTCGATGCTGATCGGCCTGGTGCTGGCCGCGGGCGCCATCTCCATCACGGGGCAGGTCGACCCGGACGCGCTGAAGCTGTTCACCGGCTCCGAGAAGGCGGCGGTGCACCAGACGGTGCCGGTCTACATCCCGCTGCTGCTGCCGCTGACGATCATCGCGGTGCCCACCGCCGACCTGGTGCTGGCGATCGTGCGCCGCACCTGGCGCGGCCAGTCGCCGTTCGCCGCGGACCGGGGTCACCTGCACCACCGGCTGCTGGAGATCGGCCACTCGCACAGCAGGGCGGTGCTGATCATGTACTTCTGGTCGGCGCTGATCGCCTTCGGCGCGCTCGCCTACTCCGTCAACTCCGCGTCCATGTGGATCGTCCTCGGCATCGTGTTCCTCAGCGCGATCGGCCTGGTGCTGCTTCTGCTGCCGCGCTTCACGCCGCGGGCCCCGAGGTGGGCCGAGGCCTTCGTGCCGCCGCGCTACCGCCGGCGCGCGGCCGCCGCCGAGGTGCCGCCCGCGGTGGAGGAGGAGGACAGCCGCACTCCGGTCGGCGCCGGTATGAGCGGGGTCAACGGGGCGACCGCGCTGGGCGCCCGTTCGCGTCGCAAGGTAAGAATCTGACTAGAGCATTGCCAACTCGTGGGGGAACAAAGACCTCCAATACCAGACAAGTTGGCCCTGTTTCTGCACAGACGCGCAGCATCACTCTCATGTGTGACAGCAAGCACACCCACTTGGTAAAGACCGCATCAAATAGTTTGTGATACGGTTCACGAGAACCCCGGACAGAGCCGAAGGACCGTAGTGCGACGGTCCCTTGGCGTGAGATCCCCCTCTCGCCTCCGGGACTACGCTCGTCCATGACGACACCCCTGCCCCCTGTGAAAGCGGAGTTGCCGCCATGCCGTCCAATGACGTCCGGATCCTGGCCCAGGCCGCCGTGCCCACGGCTGCCGTCGGCGCGATTGCCGCCGTCGTCAGCGGTGTGGTCGCGGGTGGCAAGGGCGCGGTCGGGGCGGTGGTCGCGACGCTGATCGTCATCCTCTTCATGGGACTTGGGCTCTACGTTCTGCAGCGCACTGCCAAATCGCTTCCGCACCTGTTCCAGGCGATGGGCCTGATGCTCTACACGGCGCAGATCCTGCTGATGGCCGTCTTCGTCGCGATCTTCAAGCACACGACGCTGTTCCACCCCCGGGCCTTCGCGATCACGCTCGTCGCCGGCACCCTCGCCTGGATCGCCGCGCAGACGCGTGCCCACATGAAGTCCAAGATCCTTTACGTCGAGCCCGATTCGAGCGACAAGCCCGCCAACTCGGGGCACTCGTCGTGAGGGGTAGGGCCGGGATAAAGACGCGTGAGGTCTCCTGCTATCGTCCGGTGCCAACTGCGGCATCGCGGGCGCGGGCATCCGAGCTGACGCCTGCTCAATCGCGAGGCGAGATGCCCCCCAGCCGCCCCCACATCCGTAACACCAGTCCCGTGCCGAACCGCGGCCCCGTGCCGCGCCGACACAACGAGGTTGCCGTACCTATGCGCCACGCTGAAGGAGCCCGCGGTGAGTGCTGACCCGACGCAGACGCTCGCTTTCGACTCGAGCTGCCACCTGTTCGACGGTTGTGGCTTCGACCAAGTCTCCCCGGGCCTGCACTCGTTCCTCTTCGAGCCGCTGTGGGGGGACGCCGACGGCAACGGCTTCTACTTCAACAAGCCGATGCTGCTGGCCCTGCTCGGTTCCATCATCGTGGTGGGCTTCTTCTGGACCGCGTTCCGCCGGCCCAAGGTCGTCCCGGGCAAGCTGCAGATGGTCGCCGAGGCCGGCTACGACTTCGTGCGCCGCGGCATCGTCTACGAGACGATCGGCAAGAAGGAGGGCGAGAAGTACGTCCCGCTCGTCGTCTCGCTGTTCTTCTTCGTCTGGATGATGAACCTCTGGTCGGTCATCCCCGTCGCCCAGTTCCCGGTGACGTCGATCATCGCCTACCCCGCGGTCCTGGCCCTGATCGTGTACGTCCTGTGGGTCTCGCTGACCTTCAAGCGGCACGGCTTCGTCGGCGCCTTCAAGAACATCACCGGCTACGACAAGTCGCTCGGCGCGGTGCTCCCGCTGGCCATGCTGATCGAGTTCTTCTCGAACCTGATCGTCCGCCCGTTCACGCACGCCGTCCGGCTCTTCGCCAACATGTTCGCCGGCCACACGCTGCTGGTGCTCTTCACCGTCGCCAGCTGGTACATGCTCAACGGCATCGGCATCGCCTACTCCGCCGTGTCGTTCTCGATGACGATCGTGATGACAGCGTTCGAGCTCTTCATCCAGGCCGTCCAGGCATACGTCTTCGTCCTGCTGACCTGCTCCTACATCCAGGGCGCGCTCGCCGAGCACCACTGAGCGCACCCCCCAGCACACCCCCCATAGTCGTCCGGTGGCCAACCCCCACCGGTCCGTAAAGAGAAGGAAGAACTGGCATGTCCTCTCAGATGCTTGCTGCCGTTGACGGTTCGCTCAGCTCCGTCGGTTACGGTCTCGCCGCCATCGGCCCCGGCGTCGGCGTCGGCATCATCTTCGGTAACGGCACCCAGGCCCTCGCCCGTCAGCCCGAGGCGGCCGGTCTGATCCGCGCCAACCAGATCCTGGGCTTCGCCTTCTGTGAGGCGCTCGCCCTCATCGGTCTGGTCATGCCGTTCGTCTACTAAGACGAACCTCCCGACCAGCCGTATTCGACGAAAGGCACTGATGTGAACCTCATGGTTCTGGCGGCCGAGGCGGAGAAGGAGAACCCCCTCGTTCCGCCGTGGCCCGAGCTTGTCATCGGCCTGATCGCCTTCGTCATCGTCTTCGGCTTCCTCGCCAAGAAGCTTCTTCCGAACATCAACAAGGTTCTGGAGCAGCGCCGGGAGGCCATCGAGGGCGGTATCGAGAAGGCCGAGGCCGCTCAGACCGAGGCCCAGAGCGTCCTCGAACAGTACAAGGCCCAGCTCGCCGAGGCCCGGCACGAGGCCGCGCGGCTGCGCCAGGAGGCGCAGGAGCAGGGCGCCGCCCTGATCGCCGAGATGCGCGCCGAAGGCCAGCGTCAGCGCGAGGAGATCATCGCCGCCGGTCACGCGCAGATCGAGGCCGACCGCAAGGCCGCCGCGTCCGCGCTGCGCCAGGACGTCGGCAAGCTCGCCACCGAACTGGCCGGCAAGCTCGTCGGGGAGTCCCTGGAGGACCACGCCCGGCAGTCCCGTGTGATCGACCGCTTCCTCGGTGAGCTCGAGGAGAAGGCCGAGGCCACCCGATGAACGGAGCGAGCCGCGAGGCCCTGGCAGCCGCACGCGAGCGTCTCGACGCGCTGACGGACTCCACGTCCGTGGACGCCGGCTCGCTCGCCGACGAGCTGGCCGCCGTCACCGCGCTGCTCGACCGGGAGGTGTCGCTGCGTCGGGTCCTGACCGACCCGGCGCAGGCCGGCGAAGCCAAGGCCGAACTGGCCCGGCGCCTGCTCGGCGGCCAGGTCAGCGGAGCCGCCGCCGACCTGGTGTCCGGCATGGTGCGCTCCCGCTGGTCGCAGTCGCGCGACCTGGTGGACGCCCTGGAGGAGCTGGCCGCCACGGCCGACCTCACCGCCGCCCAGAAGGCGGGCACGCTCGACAACGTCGAGGACGAGCTGTTCCGGTTCGGCCGGATCGTCTCCGGCTCCACCGAGCTGCGCGCCGCGCTCACCGACCGCAAGGCCGCCACCCCGGCCAAGGTCGAGCTGCTGCACCGGCTGCTCGGCGGACGGGCCGCCCCGGTGACCGAGCGCCTCGTGACGCGTCTTGTGACCGCGCCGCGGGGACGTAGCCTGGAGACGGGACTGGAGTCCCTGTCCAAGCTCGCCGCCGATCGCCGTAACCGCATGGTGGCCGTCGTCACCTCGGCGGTTCCGCTGAGCGACCAGCAGAAGCAGCGCCTGGGCGCCGCCCTGGCCAAGCTCTACGGCCGCCCGATGCACCTCAACCTCGACGTGGACCCCGAGGTCCTCGGCGGGATCCGGGTGCAGGTCGGCGACGAGGTCATCAACGGCTCGATCGCGGACCGCATCGAGGACGCCGGCCGCCGCCTGGCGAGCTGAGCAGCAACTCAATACGCAGTACGTACCTACGGCCCATGTTGGGCCGTGCAGAGGATTCACCTCTCATTGGGGGGAGTCCCCATACCCCCCAAGTGAAACTTCGGGCCCAACAAGGAGAGCAGGGAACCCAGATGGCGGAGCTCACGATCCGGCCGGAGGAGATCCGGGACGCGCTGGAGAACTTTGTCCAGTCGTACAAGCCGGACGCGGCCTCGCGCGAGGAGGTCGGTACGGTCACCCTTGCCGGCGACGGCATCGCGAAGGTCGAGGGCCTGCCCTCGGCCATGGCCAACGAACTGCTGAAGTTCGAGGACGGCACCCTCGGCCTCGCGCTCAACCTGGAAGAGCGCGAGATCGGCGCCATCGTCCTCGGTGAGTTCAGCGGCATCGAGGAGGGACAGCCGGTCACGCGCACCGGCGAGGTGCTCTCCGTCGCGGTCGGCGAGGGCTACCTCGGCCGCGTCGTCGACCCGCTCGGCAACCCGATCGACGGCCTCGGTGAGATCGAGACCGACGGCCGCCGCGCCCTCGAACTGCAGGCCCCCACGGTCATGCAGCGCAAGTCGGTGCACGAGCCGATGGAGACCGGCTACAAGGCCGTCGACGCGATGACCCCGATCGGCCGCGGTCAGCGTCAGCTGATCATCGGCGACCGCCAGACCGGCAAGACCGCCCTGGCCGTCGACACGATCATCAACCAGCGCGACAACTGGCGCTCGGGCGACCCGAACAAGCAGGTGCGCTGCATCTACGTCGCCATCGGCCAGAAGGGCTCCACCATCGCGTCGGTCCGCCGCGCGCTGGAGGAGAACGGCGCGCTGGAGTACACGACCATCGTCGCCGCCCCGGCGTCCGACCCGGCCGGCTTCAAGTACCTGGCGCCCTACACCGGTTCGGCCATCGGCCAGCACTGGATGTACGCCGGCAAGCACGTGCTGATCATCTTCGACGACCTGTCGAAGCAGGCCGACGCCTACCGCGCC
This sequence comes from Streptomyces sp. 7R007, assembly GCF_054850255.1. Lineage (NCBI taxonomy): Bacteria > Bacillati > Actinomycetota > Actinomycetes > Kitasatosporales > Streptomycetaceae > Streptomyces > Streptomyces sp. 7R007. The sequence goes on from NZ_JBTWMV010000023.1 coordinate 100,497, forward strand.
GTGTCGCTGCTGCTGCGCCGTCCGCCGGGCCGCGAGGCCTACCCCGGTGACGTCTTCTACCTGCACTCCCGCCTCCTGGAGCGCTGCGCCAAGCTCTCCGACGAGATGGGCAAGGGCTCGATGACGGGTCTGCCGATCGTCGAGACCAAGGCCAACGACGTCTCGGCGTTCATCCCGACCAACGTCATCTCCATCACCGACGGCCAGTGCTTCCTGGAGTCGGACCTGTTCAACGCCGGTCAGCGCCCCGCGCTGAACGTCGGCATCTCCGTCTCCCGAGTCGGTGGTTCCGCGCAGCACAAGGCGATGAAGCAGGTCTCCGGCCGACTGCGCGTCGACCTCGCCCAGTTCCGCGAGCTGGAGGCGTTCGCCGCCTTCGGTTCCGACCTGGACGCCGCCTCGAAGGCGCAGCTGGAGCGCGGTCAGCGCATGGTCGAGCTGCTGAAGCAGGCGCAGTACCAGCCGATGTCGACCGAGGACCAGGTCGTCTCGGTGTGGGCCGGCACCACCGGCAAGATGGACGACGTCCCGGTCAACGACATCCGCCGCTTCGAGAAGGAGCTCCTCGAGTACCTGCACCGCAAGGAGCAGGGCCTCATGACCTCCATCAAGGAGGGCGGCAAGATGTCGGACGACACCCTCAGCGCCGTTGCCGACGCGATCGCCGACTTCAAGAAGCAGTTCGAGACCTCGGACGGCAAGCTTCTCGGCGAGGACGCCCCGGCCGCCGCCAAGTGACGTAAGGAAGGGACCTGACTCATGGGAGCCCAGCTCCGGGTCTACAAGCGTCGCATCCGATCCGTCACCGCGACCAAGAAGATCACCAAGGCGATGGAGATGATCGCCGCCTCGCGCGTCGTCAAGGCGCAGCGCAAGGTGGCCGCCTCCACGCCGTACGCGCAGGAACTGACGCGTGCGGTCACGGCGGTCGGTACCGGCTCGAACACCAAGCACCCGCTGACCACGCAGGCCGAGACGGTCACGCGGTCCGCGGTGCTGCTCCTGACGAGCGACCGAGGGCTTGCCGGTGCCTTCAACTCCAACGCCATCAAGACGGCGGAGCAGCTCACCGAGCGGCTGGAGCGCGAGGGCAAGGAGGTCGAGATCTACATCGTCGGCCGCCGTGGTGTCGCCCACTACAACTTCCGTGAGCGCAAGATCGCGGAGTCGTGGACCGGCTTCACCGACGAGCCGTCGTACGCCGACGCCAAGAAGGTCGCGGCCCCGCTGATCGAGGCCATCGAGAAGGACACGGCCGACGGCGGCGTGGACGAACTCCACATCGTCTTCACCGAGTTCGTCTCGATGATGACGCAGACGGCGCTCGACGACCGTCTGCTGCCGCTCAGCCTCGAAGAGGTGGCGAAGGAGGCGAAGCCGCAGGGCGAGATCCTCCCGCTCTACGACTTCGAGCCCTCGGCGGAGGACGTCCTCGACGCCCTGCTGCCGCGCTACGTGGAGAGCCGTATCTACAACGCGCTGCTCCAGTCGGCCGCCTCCAAGCACGCCGCCACGCGGCGCGCGATGAAGTCGGCCACCGACAACGCGGGCGAGCTCATCGAGACGCTCTCCCGTCTTGCCAACGCGGCCCGCCAGGCCGAAATCACCCAGGAAATCAGCGAGATCGTCGGTGGCGCGAGCGCCCTGGCCGACGCGACCGCGGGGAGTGACCGCTAATGACCACCACTGTTGAGACCGCGACGGCTACGGGCCGCGTCGCCCGGGTCATCGGCCCGGTCGTCGACGTGGAGTTCCCCGTCGACGCGATGCCGGACATCTACAACGCCCTGCACGTCGAGGTCTCCGACCCGGCGAACGCGGGCGAGAAGAAGACGCTGACCCTGGAGGTCGCCCAGCACCTGGGTGACGGCCTGGTCCGCACCATCTCCATGCAGCCCACCGACGGCCTGGTCCGCCAGGCCCCGGTCGTCGACACCGGCGCCTCCATCTCCGTGCCGGTCGGCGACTTCACCAAGGGCAAGGTGTTCAACACCCTCGGTGAGGTGCTCAACGTCGACGAGTCCTACGACGGCGAGCGCTGGCCGATCCACCGCAAGGCCCCGAACTTCGACGAGCTCGAGTCGAAGACCGAGATGTTCGAGACCGGCGTCAAGGTCATCGACCTGCTGACCCCGTACGTCAAGGGCGGCAAGATCGGTCTGTTCGGCGGCGCCGGCGTCGGCAAGACGGTGCTCATCCAGGAGATGATCTACCGTGTCGCTAACAACCACGACGGTGTCTCCGTGTTCGCCGGTGTCGGCGAGCGCACCCGTGAGGGCAACGACCTCATCGAGGAGATGACCGACTCGGGCGTCATCGACAAGACCGCCCTGGTCTTCGGTCAGATGGACGAGCCCCCGGGCACCCGTCTGCGCGTCGCGCTGGCCGGCCTGACCATGGCCGAGTACTTCCGTGACGTCCAGAAGCAGGACGTGCTGTTCTTCATCGACAACATCTTCCGCTTCACGCAGGCCGGTTCCGAGGTCTCCACGCTGCTCGGCCGGATGCCCTCCGCGGTGGGTTACCAGCCGAACCTGGCCGACGAGATGGGCCTCCTCCAGGAGCGCATCACCTCCACCCGCGGTCACTCGATCACCTCGATGCAGGCGATCTACGTCCCTGCGGACGACCTGACCGACCCGGCCCCGGCCACCACCTTCGCCCACCTCGACGCGACGACGGTTCTGTCCCGTCCGATCTCGGAGAAGGGCATCTACCCGGCCGTGGACCCGCTGGACTCCACGTCCCGCATCCTGGACCCGCGCTACATCGCGCAGGACCACTACGACGCCGCCATGCGCGTCAAGACGATCCTGCAGAAGTACAAGGACCTCCAGGACATCATCGCGATCCTCGGTATCGACGAGCTCGGCGAGGAGGACAAGCTCGTCGTCCACCGTGCCCGTCGCGTGGAGCGCTTCCTGTCCCAGAACACCCACGTCGCCAAGCAGTTCACCGGCGTCGACGGGTCGGACGTCCCGCTGGACGAGTCGATCGCGGCCTTCAACGCGATCTGCGACGGCGAGTACGACCACTTCCCGGAGCAGGCGTTCTTCATGTGCGGTGGTCTTGAGGACCTGAAGAAGAACGCGAAGGAACTCGGCGTTTCCTGAGCTTCGCGCTCGTGAAGGGGGGCGGGCGCGTCCCGCCCCCCTTCGTACGCCTACTAGACTTGTAACCAACACCCGGCCAAACCGCCGGGTGGTGACCCGAGGAGCCACCTTGGCTGCTGAGCTGCACGTCGCGCTGGTCGCGGCCGACCGAGAGGTCTGGTCCGGCGAGGCCACCCTGGTCGTCGCGCGCACCACGTCCGGCGACATCGGCGTCATGCCCGGTCACCAGCCGCTGCTCGGTGTGCTGGAGTCGGGCCCGGTGACCATCCGTACGAGTGACGGTGGGACGGTCGTCGCCGCGGTGCACGGCGGTTTCATCTCGTTCGCGGACAACAAGCTGTCGCTGCTGGCCGAGATCGCCGAGCTGTCGGACGAGATCGACGTCCAGCGCGCGGAGCGCGAGCTGGAGCGGGCGAAGGCGGAGGGCGACGCCGCCGCCGAGCGCCGCGCGGACGTACGACTGCGTGCGGCGGCCACGCGCTGAGGCCGCGCGGAGCTGTATGACGTCACTCAGCCGCGATCGGAACCGGAGCAATCCGGAGCCGGTCGCGGCTGAGGCAGATATGGATGTTTTTTCCGTTCCGTTACCTGTATTCGGTACCTAGGAGACGAGGAGGTCGGTGTCGATGGTCCTCGCTCTGACTGTGTGCGGAATCGTCGTGGCCCTGGTGGTGCTGGGGCTGTTCGTCTTCGGGCTGCGCCGCAGACTGATCCAGCGCTCCGGGGGCACCTTCGACTGTTCCCTGCGCTGGGACGTCCCCGAGAAACCCGACACCAGCGGAAAAGGCTGGAGCTACGGCGTCGCCCGGTACAACGGCGACCGCATCGAGTGGTACCGCGTCTTCTCCTACGCCTACCGGCCGCGCCGTGTCCTGGAGCGCGCCGCCATCGAGGTCGCCGGCCGCCGGCTGCCCGAGGGGGAGGAGGAGCTGGCCCTCCTCTCCGACGCCGTCGTGCTGACCTGTCTGCACCGCGGCACCCGCCTCGAACTCGCCATGAGCGAGGACGCGTTGACGGGGTTCCTGGCCTGGCTGGAGGCGGCGCCTCCCGGTCAGCGGGTCAACGTGGCCTGACACACCGGGTTCGGGAGATCGGCCTGCGAGGCCACGACCGTGGGCCGCTCCGGGCTCAACGTCACCGTGACGCTCACCGGCGACACGGCCAGCAGTGCCGCGGCCGTCGCCCCCGCGAATCCCCCGTAGGTCACCGCCCTGGACGGTGCGGGCCGCTCGTTCCTGCGTGGCCTGTGGGACCTGCGTTTCATTCTTCCCCCCAGAATGAGTCATTCCGTTTACTGCCTGAGATACAGGATGTTCCCGGTCGGCGGCCTGCCGCACCTGCCGACCTTCCTGCCGGCCGGGCCGGATGGCCCCCTCCCGCGCACGCCAGGGGCGCGCGGCATGCACCGCGCGCCCCTGGTGGGGTTTTCCGGCCGTCAGCCCAGACCGCTGCTGAGGGCGCTCACCAGCTCCCCGTTGCTGGTGTCACCGCTGAACTCCCAGAAGAAGGCGCCGCCCAGGCCCTGGGACTTGGCCCACGCCATCTTGGTGCCGATGGTGGCCGGGGTGTCGTACGACCACCAGTTGCTGCCGCAGTGCGCGTACGCCGTCCCCGCGATCGTGCCGGTCGCCGGGCAGGACGTCTTGAGCACCTTGTAGTCCTCGATGCCCTGCTCGTAGGTGCCGGCCGCCGGACCCGTCGCCGTGCCGCCGGGCGCGTCCTGCGTCACGCCCGTCCAGCCGCGGCCGTAGAAGCCGATGCCGATGAGCAGCTTCGAGGCGGGGACCCCGATCGCCTTGTACTTGGCCATCGCGTCGGCGGTCGTGAAGCCCGCCTTGGGGATGCCGGAGTAGGAGGTGAGCGGGGAGTGCGGGGCGGTCGGGCCCTGGGCGTCCCAGGCGCCGAAGAAGTCGTACGTCATCACGTTGTACCAGTTGACGTACTGCGCGGCGCCCGCATAGTCGGCGGCCTCGATCTTGCCGCCGGTGGAGCCGTCCGCGGTGACGGCCGCGGTGACCAGGGCGGAGGAGCCGAACTTCGCGCGCAGCGCGGCCATCACATTCTTGAAGGCCGCCGCCCCGCTGGTGTCACAGCTCAGCCCGCAGGCGTTCGGGTACTCCCAGTCGATGTCGATGCCGTCGAAGACGTCGGCCCAGCGGGAGTCCTTGACCAGGTTGTAGCAGGACTCCGCGAACGCGGTCGGGTTGGCCGCCGCCTGCGCGAAGCCGCCGGACCAGGTCCAGCCGCCGAAGGACCACAGCACCTTGATGTTCGGGTACTTGGCCTTCAGCTCGCGCAGCTGGTTGAAGTTGCCCCGCAGCGGCTGGTCCCAGGTGTCGGCGACGCCGCTGACCGACTGGTCGGCGGTGAACGCCTTGTCGTAGTCGGCGTAGGAGTCGCCGATCGCGCACTGGCCGTTGGTGACGTTGCCGAAGGCGTAGTTGATGTGCGTGATCTTCGACGCGGAGCCGGACGTCACCAGGTTCTTGACGTTGTAGTTGCGGCCGTAGATGCCCCACTCGGTGAAGTAGCCGAGCTTGACCTTGTCGCCGGTGGTCGGGGGAGTGGTGGTGCCGCCCGTGGTGTGCACGGCGACCGCGCCGCTGACCGGTCCGGTCTGGTCGGCGGTGTCGCGGGCCTGCACGGTGTAGGAGTAGTCGGTGCCGGCGGTCAGGCCGGTGTCGGTGTAGGAGGTGGAGGTCACCGTGGAGACGACCTTGCCGTCGCGCAGGACGTCGTAGTTCTTGACGCCCTTGTCGTCGGTGGCGGCCGTCCAGCTGAGCTTCACCGAGGTGTCCGTGATGCCCGACGCGGTCGGGGTGCCGGGCGCGGACGGCGCCGCGTCGCCCGGGACGGTCGTACCGCCGTCACAACTGCCGCCGTTCAGCGTGCAGTTGCTGGGCGATCCGGATCCCGTGCCGTTGAAGCCGAAGGAGACGGAGGCGCCCGGGGCGAGGGTGCCGTTGTAGGACTTGTTCTTGGCGGTCCAGTGGGTGCCGGAGGAGGTGACGTCCGCGTCCCAGGCCGAGGTGACGGCCGTGCCGGACGGGAAGTCCCACTGGATCGTCCACGAACTGATGCTGCTGGACCCGGTGTTGGTGACCGTCCACTTGCCTTCGAAGCCGGTGCCCCAGTCCTGGGTCTTGGTGTAGGTGGCCGTGGCACCGGTGGCGTCCGCCGCGGCCTGGGCGGGGCCCGAGAGACCGACCAGACCGGCCAGGGGGAGCAACAGGGTCGCGAACCCTGCCGCGGCTCTGTGTTTGAAGCGCATGCTGCGCCTCCCTCATATTGGGGGTGTCAGGGGCATGACTGAGCCTTCACGCCCACGGTGCCGCGAGAATAGAAAGGTCTGGACCACGGGTCAATAGGTCTGGACCAGTTCTCTCGGCCGGCGCAGTCGTCGCCCCCGGTCAGCGCTCTCCGCCGGGCACCCACAGCACGTCGCCGACGTCCTTGTTCGCCGTGCGGGCCAGGATGAACAGGAGGTCGGAGAGGCGGTTGAGGTAGGTGGCGGTCAGCGGGTTCATCGTCTCGCCGTGCACCTCCAGGGCGGCCCAGGTCGACCGCTCGGCACGGCGGACGACCGTGCAGGCCTGGTGCAGGAGGGCCGCGCCCGGGGTGCCGCCGGGGAGGATGAAGGAGCGCAGCTTCTCCAGACGCTCGTTGAAGCGGTCGCAGTCCGCCTCCAGCTTGTCGACGTAGAACTGCTCCACCCGCAGCGGCGGGAACTTCGGGTCCCGCACCACCGGCGTCGACAGGTCCGCCCCCACGTCGAACAGGTCGTTCTGCACGCGGGTGAGGACCTCGACGACCTCCTCGTCCAGACCGCCCAGGGCGATCGCCGTGCCGATCACCGCGTTCGCCTCGTTGGCGTCGGCGTAGGCCGCGATCCGCAGATCGGTCTTGGCGACCCGGCTCATGTCGCCGAGGGCGGTGGTGCCCTGGTCGCCGGTCCTGGTGTAGATGCGCGTCAGATTGACCATGGGGCCAGCGTAATTACGCCCCGGCCGTCCGGAACACGCGTGTGCCCACCGTCACGGCCGCCGCCGCGAAGGCGACGGCCACCAGCAGGCCGTACAGCATGTGATCCGTCGCGTACGAGCCCACGTAGGCGTCCCGCACGGCGTCCACCAGATAGCGGAACGGGGTGAGGTGGGACAGCACGTCCAGCCAGGCCGGGGCCAGGGTCATGGGGAGCATCAGGCCGGACAGGAGCATGGAGGGCAGCGTCAGCGCGTTGACCGCCGGGGCGAACTCCTGGGGTGTGGCGACCTTCAGGGCGAGCGCGTAGGAGAGCGAGCCCAGCGCGAGGGTCAGCAGGGCCACGAAGGCGAAGCCGATCAGGACTCCGGGCAGCGGAGCGCGCAGGCCCATCGCCACCGCCGCGAGCACGAGCAGCACCGCCTGGAAGACGAGGACCGTGGCGTCCCGCAGGACCCGCCCGAGCAGCAGCGCCAGCCGGCTGACCGGCGTCACGCGCAACCGCTCCAGCACGCCCTGCCCCTTCTCGATGATGATCGCGAAGCCGGCGAACGACCCGCCGAACAGCGCCAGTTGCAGCAGCAGGCCGGGCACCAGGACCTGCCAGCTGGTGCCGCGCGAGTCCAGCGGCAGGCGGGTCAGCAGGGGACCGAAGAACAGCAGGTACAGCAGCGGCATCAGCAGGCCGAAGAGGAGGGCGAGGCGGGAGCGGAGGGACTGACGGAGATAGCGGCCGTAGATCAGGCCGGTGTCGTGGAGCAGCATCTCTTCCGGACTCCTATACGGCTACGGGGGCTGCGTCGGCCGGCAGGGGACCGCGGCCGGTGATCGCGAGGAACGCGTCCTGGAGCGTGGCGTCGACCGAGCCCGCGTGCGCCAGCTTCAGGGCGCTCGGCGTGCCGTCGGCGACGACCGTGCCGTGGTCGACGATCACCAGGCGGTCGGCGAGGGCGTCGGCCTCGTCCAGGTAATGGGTCGTCAGGAACACCGTGGTGCCGTGCTCGTCGCGCAGCCGGCGGATCAGCCGCCACAGATCGGCGCGGCTGCCGGGGTCCAGACCCGTCGTCGGCTCGTCCAGGAACAGCACTCGGGGGCGGTGGGTGAGCGCCATCGCGATGTCGAGGCGGCGGCGCTGACCGCCGGAGAGGGTGCCGCACTTGCGTTCGAGCAGGTCGTGGATGCCGAGCTCGCGCGCCAACTCCTCGGCGCGCGAGACGGCCTGCCCCTTCGCCAGGCGGTACAGCCGGCCCTGGGTGACGAGTTCCTCCCGGGCGGTGAGCTGCGGATCGAGGCCGCCCGACTGCGCGACGTACCCGCACGCCCGCCGCACTCCGGCGGGGTCGGTCGCCAGGTCGTGCCCGGCGACCGCGGCCGAGCCGCCGGTCGGGGCGAGCAGGGTCGTCAGCATGCGCAGGGTGGTCGTCTTGCCGGCGCCGTTCGGGCCGAGGAAGCCGAGGATCTCGCCCTCGTGGACGGTGAGGTCGATGCCGCGCACGGCCTCGACGGGGCCGTGCCTGGTCGGGAAGGTGCGGGCCAGGGCGGCCGCGGTGATGACTGCTGGCATGGCACCAGAAAAACAGAGAGCCTTAAATTTTACAATGCCTCCAAAATTTCAGGGAGCCCAGGAACAGCTAGGATCCCCCCATGGCAGAGGGGCTCAGGGAGCGGAAGAAGCGCGAGACCAGGCAGCGCATCTCGGACATCGCCACCGGGCTGTTCCTGGAGCGCGGCTTCGGGGCGGTCACCATGGCCGACGTGGCCCAGGCCGCCGACGTCTCGGTGAACACCGTCTACAACTACTTCCCGGCCAAGGAGGACCTCTTCTTCGACCGCAGCCAGGGCGTCCTGGAACGGCTGTCGCGCTGGGTGCGCGCCCGGGACGCGGGCGAGTCGGCCGCCGCCGCCGTCCTGCGCGAACTGCGCGACGAGCTCACGGCCGTCTCGCCGCGCCTCGGGCTGATGGAGGGCTACGACCGCTTCATGCGCGTCGTCCACGAGGCGCCGGCGCTGCGCGCCCGGCTGTGGGCGATGCAGCAGGAGACGCAGGAGAACCTGACGGCGACCCTGCGCGCGGAGACCGGCGCGGCCCCCGGCGACCCGCTGCCCGGCCTGATCGCCGGTCAGATCTGCTGGGTCCACAACACGGTCGTGGGCACCGTCGGCCGCGAGATGGTCAAGGGGCGCAAACCGGATGAAGTGTCGCGCGAGACGCTCACCCTCCTCGACGACATCGAGGAGCTGTTGAGCGAGAAGGTGCTCAACTACGCCGTACGAGGCGCGGAATGAGCCGTGCCGGTGTGATGTCCGTCAGATGAGACGTGACGCGCATTACTTACCGGTCACACGGCACCTCACGGACGCTAAGGTCCGCCGAAGAGGCATACGCAAACGGTGTGTAAGGCGTTTCAAAGGGGAGTCGCAGACGTGGCACGGAAGCTCGCCGTCATCGGCGCCGGCCTGATGGGTTCCGGCATCGCCCAGGTCTCCGCGCAGGCGGGCTGGGACGTCGTCCTGCGCGACGTCACCGACGAGGCACTGGACCGTGCCGTCGGCGGTATCCAGGCGTCGTACGAGAAGTTCGTCGCCAAGGGCAGGCTCGAAGCGCACGACGCCGACGCCGCGCTCGGCCGGATCACCACGACCACCGACCTGGACGCCGCGGCGGACGCGGACGTCGTCGTCGAGGCCGTCTTCGAGAAACTGGAGGTCAAGCACGAGATCTTCCGCACGCTCGACAAGATCGTGCGGGACGACACCGTGCTCGCCTCCAACACCTCCGCGATCCCGATCACCAAGATCGCGGCGGCCACCGAGCACCCCGAACGGGTCGTCGGCGTGCACTTCTTCTCGCCGGTGCCGATGATGCAGCTCGTCGAGCTGGTCCGCGGCTACAAGACGAGCGACGAGACCCTGGCCACCGCACGGCGGTTCGCCGAGTCCGTCGGCAAGACCTGCATCGTCGTCAACCGCGACGTCGCCGGCTTCGTGACGACCCGCCTGATCTCGGCGCTCGTCGTCGAGGCCACCAAGCTGTACGAGTCGGGCGTGGCGAGCGCCGAGGACATCGACCTCGCCTGCAAGCTGGGCTTCGGCCACGCGATGGGCCCGCTGGCCACGGCGGACCTGACCGGCGTCGACATCCTGCTGCACGCCACCAGCAACATCTACACCGAGTCGCAGGACGAGAAGTTCGCCCCGCCGGAGCTGATGCGCCGGATGGTGGACGCCGGTGACATCGGACGCAAGAGCGGGCAGGGCTTCTACACGTACTGATCCATCCGTACGTACCGCCACTGAAACCGCACAGGCCCCAGGAGTCTCACTCCTGGGGGTGAATTCGGTATCGGTTCGCTTACAGACGGCAACCTGGTCGCCGCTGGAGCAGTCAGACGTTGCACAGCCACCGTCATGGAGTACGAGCACGCAACCGCACGCACGGGGAGCGCATATGCACATCAGGGGCGACCACGCCGAGCTGGTCGTCGGGGGCCGCCTCGACGTCCGCAGCGCGGCGGACGCCCGTACGGTCCTGCACACGGCCGTCGACGACGGAGCCGGCGACCTGGTGCTCGACCTGTCCGAACTGGACTCCTGGGACGCCACCGGACTCGGGGTGATCATGGGCGTCCACCGGCGGGCCGGCCGCTGCGGCCGGCGCCTGGTGCTGCGCGGCGTACCGCCGCAGATGCAGCGCCTGCTGGTGGCCACCCGGCTGCACCGGATCCTGGCGATCGAGGGGGGCATCGGGGTGGAGTCGCTGCCCCGCGTGTGACCTCCGGCACGCGTGGGACGGGGGCGGCCGCACGTTCCGGCCGAGAGGCGCAGGTCAGCGCAATCCTCATGAGACTGTGACGTCTCGGACGGCGCGGTACCCCGGGCTGTCGTAGATACTGTGCGAAGGTTTAGGGTTCGGCTGCCCGCCGTCAGCGAAACCCTCAGCGGGCACCGGACCAGAAGCGACAGCGAGGTGTGCGGCAAGGCCGGGAGGGGCTGTATCGGCACACGATCGCTTTTGGGGGGCTTGAACCTATGGACCCGAACAACCGGGGACCCGAGGAGTACGGCCATGAGGGTGACGGCGACACGCCGCGCCCGCGCCCGTCCAGGGACCCCCTCACACCCGACTTCGGCCAGCACGCGCCCGCGCTCGCCCGCACCGTGCAACTCGTCGCGGGCGACCACCTGCTCACCGTCAACCCCGTCGACGGCAGCGAGATAGAGCCCTGCCCGCCGGGAGAACGCCCCGGCCGGCCCGAGAAGCTCGGCGCCGCTGAGCGGGCGGAGGTGGACCGCGCCGCCAAGGCGCCCGTCCCGCCCGGGCCCGCCCTGCCCGCGCTGCCGCTGCTGGAGCGCCAGGACGAGCGCGAGCGCCTGGTCCGCCTCCTCGCCCGCGGCCGCTCGGTCCGGCTCACCGGCCCCGCCGGCTCCGGCCGCACCAGCCTCCTCGACGTCGTCGCCGAGGACTGCGCGGACCTCGCCCCCGACGGCGTCGTACGCCTCAGCGGCTTCCACCGCACCGCCGACGACCTGCTGCACGACCTCTTCTACGCCGTCCACGACGCACCCCTGTGCCGCCCGGACCGGGACGAACTGCTCGCCTGCGTCCGGGACGTCGGCGCGGTCGTCGTCCTCGACGACATCGAGTTCGGCGGCGCCGCCCTGGACGAACTGCTCGACGCCACGCCCGAGTGCGCGTTCCTGATCGGCGCCACGCCGGACGTGCCCGCGCCGTCCGCCGACTCCGCCGTCGAGGAGGTCGTCCTCACCGGCCTCGAACGCGCCGCCGGCGTCGACATCCTGGAGCGCGTCGCCGGCCGGGCGCTCACCGAGGAGGAGGCCAACTGGGCCGGCGACCTCTGGTTCGAGTCCGAGGGCCTGCCCCTGCGGTTCGTCCAGGCCGGCGCCCTGCTGCGCCAGCGCGACCAGCTGCGGGCCGGGGCCGACGCCGTCGACGAGTTCGGCGTCTTCGCCGACGCCCTGCCGGTCGACGCCCCCTTCGAGACGCCGTTCGGCGCCGAGGACGGCGACGAGACGCCCCTGCCCTCGCTCGGCGAGGCCGCCGCGCCCGCGCCGCTGCTCGCCGCCCGGCTCAGCGCCTCCGCCCGCGCCACCCTGCGCTTCGCCGTCGCGCTCGGCGGCGAGATACCCCATCAGGCCCATCTGCCCGCCCTCGTCGGCGACACCCACGCCGACGCCGCCCTCGGCGAACTCGCCGCCTGCGGACTGGTCTCCCCGGTCGGCTCCCGCTACCGCCTCGCGGCCGGCGTGCTCCAGCAGCTGGAGGCCGCCGGATACGCCGACGACGTCGAGGCCCAGGCCCTGGCCGCCGCCCGGCACTACGCCTGGTGGGCCGGCCACCCCTCGGTCACCCCGGAACGCGTCTGCGCCGAGGCCGACGCCCTGCTCGCCGCGCTCGGCGTGCTGGTGCCGGGCACGACCCCGCCCGCCGAGGGCGAGGAGTCCGTCACCGTGCAGCTGGCCCGCACCGCGGCGCCCGCCTTCGCCGCGGGCCTGCACTGGAGCGCCTGGGAGCGCGCCCTGCGCGCCGGCGCCGAGGCCTCCCGGCTGGCCGGCGAGGTGTCCGAACAGGCTTACTTCCACCACGAACTGGGCGTCCTCGCGCTCTGCGAGGGACAGCTCGACCGGGCCCGCGCCGAGCTGGAGACCTCCATCGGCCTGCGCGGAGCCCTCGCCGACAAGCGCGGCACCGTCGCCGGCCGCCGCGCCCTCGCCCTGGTCGCCGACCGCTCCGGCACGGTGCCGGGCTTCGGCTCGACGGCGGGGGAGGAGGTGCCGGACGCGCGCTCGGAGGAGTCCCAGTCGCCGCCGGGAGGCGTGCCGGCCGCGTTCCCGTCCACGGGGGACACCGCCACGGTGGTCGTCCACCGTGCCACGGCCGGGCCCGGTACGCCGCCCAAGCCGCACCGGGCGGGGCTGCGGGGCCTCGCCCGCCGCAACCTCGTCGCGGCCGGCGCGGGCGCGCTGCTCGCGGCGGTGCTGGGCACGGTGGTGACGCTGGGCGCGACGTCGAACAACGGCGCCGACAACCCGTCCGACAACGTCAACGTCAACCCGTCGGCCAGCGCGGGCCTCGACGACGGCTCCCTCGGCGCGGACACGCCCAAGAACGACGCGGGCAACGCCTCCGGCGACACCGGCACGGCCACCAGCCGCCCGACCGACCCGGGCCCCGACGGCACGTTCGGCACGTCGGACGATCCGACGCCACCGTCCGACGGGACGACGCCGTCGGACGACCCGAGCGGGACGAAGGGTTCCGGCGGTTCCGGGAGCGGGGGGTCGTCGCACTCGCCGTCCAAGTCGCCGTCGAAGTCACCGTCTTCGAGCCCGACGCCTTCCAAGACGGCATCGCAGACACCGTCCCAGTCCTCGTCGCCGTCACCGTCCGACTCGACGTCGCAGCCGCCGACGGACACCCCGACGACCAACACCTCGGCCAGCGGCTCCGCCTCCAGCAGCGCCCCGGCCGAGACCACCACGAGTGCGGGCACCCCGAGCGGCTCCGCCGGCTCGGTGATCTGAGCGTCGCGGCGTCAGAACAACCGCAGCTTGTCGTCCTCGATGCCGCGCAGGGCGTCGTAGTCCAGGATCTGGCAGCCGATGCCCCGGTCCGTGGCCAGCACACGGGCCTGGGGCTTGATCTCCTGGGCCGCGAAGATGCCGCGGACCGGGGCGAGGTGCGGGTCGCGGTTCAACAGGTCGAGGTAGCGCGTGAGTTGCTCCACGCCGTCGATCTCACCGCGCCGCTTGATCTCGACCGCGACCGTCTGGCCCTCGGCGTCCCGGCAGAGGATGTCGACGGGCCCGATGGCGGTCATGTACTCGCGCCGGATGAGCGTGTAGCCCTCGCCGAGGGTCTCGATGCGGTCGGCGAGGAGTTCCTGGAGGTGCGCTTCCACGCCGTCCTTGATCAGACCGGGGTCCACGCCCAGTTCGTGCGAGGAGTCGTGGAGGATCTCCTCCATCGTGATGATCAGTTTCTCGCCCGCCTTGTTGGTGACGGTCCAGACGCCCTTGTCGTCCCCGTCCCCCTCCTTCAGCGTGCAGGGCGGCGACATCCAGTTGAGGGGCTTGTAGGCCCGGTCGTCCGCGTGGATCGACACACTGCCGTCCGCCTTGACCAGGATCAGACGGGGCGCGGAGGGGAGATGGGCGGTGAGCCGGCCCGCGTAGTCGACGGAACACCGGGCAATGACGAGACGCATGGTCGGCAACGCTACTCGACAGACCGGAGCTCACGCGATTCGCCCTCCCGTCTCCCGCCACCCCCCTCGAACGAGGCCCTGCGGGCCGCCCCTGTTGTCCCGGAAAACGTATGACCACCCCTGTTCAGTCGTGGCCGATTGTGTGCCCAACGAGGCCTGCCTATGTACGCGTTCGCCTGGTGCGGTCACCGTCGGTTGCCTACCGTAGGGAACGGGAGGTCGCGAGGCGTGTACACAGCGTGCTGGTAATCGCGGACTCCCTTATCTGTCCGGCAACCCCCGTCGATCACGGGGGTGCGAGAGGAGAACCCATGTCGCTCGACGTCTCACCGGCCCTACTCGAAAAGGCCGAGCGAGGCGAGGTCGACGAAGCGGAATTCGTCGACTGCGTCCGGACCTCCCTGCCCTACGCATGGGAGATGATCAGCTCCCTGGTGGCCCAGCTGAAGGTGGACGGCGGAGACTTCGCCGACAACCAGACGCCCCCGCCGGACGAGCAGGCACGCGGTCAGCTGCTGCGTGCGCTGGCGAGTGACGCGATACGCGGCGCCCTGCAGCGGCACTTCGGTGTGCGGCTGGCCTTCCAGAACTGCCACCGGGTGGCGGTCTTCCCGATGGACTCGTCGGTCGACGGGACGCTGGCCCGCTTCACCTCGGTGCGCAGTCAAGTGCTCAACCAGTCCCCGGAGTTCCGGGACTGCTGAGCCGCGAGTCGCCGGCTTGCCGCTCCATACGCGGGAGGTGCATTCAGTACTGGGGCGGCAAGCTCCGTGCCGGACAGGGCGGTTCAGCCGAGGTGCGGGAGAACCTCGGCACCGAGCCGCCGTACGTTCTCCTCGGTGGCCGTGAGGTCTCCCGAGCCCTCCACCAGCAGGGCGAAGCGGGAGATGCCGGTCCGCTCGCTGGTCGCGGCGAGCCGGTCGGCGGCGAGCCGCGGGGTGCCCACCGGGTGCAGCCCGCAGAGCAGTTCGGTGTAGGCGAGCGGGTCGCGCATGCCCCGCGCCCGGCCGTCCACCGTGACGTGCGCGTCGAGCCCCTGCCGCAGCCAGCCCGGCATCGCCTTCGTCAGCACCTCCACCGCGTCCGTGCGCCGGTCCGCGAGCTGGCAGACGCCGGCCGAGACATGGCCCGCGTGGCGGATCTCCTCCGCCGGACGGCCCGCGGCGCGCGCGTGCTGCCGCCACAGGGCGACCATCTCGGCCTTCTCCTCGTCCCCGACGTGCATCCCGAGCAGCATCGGCAGCCCCCGCTCCGCCGCCAGCCGCACGCTCGCCGGCGAGGTGCACGCGACGAGCACCTCGGGCCCGGGCGCCTCCGACAGGGCCTGTGACGGCCGGGGCACGACGGGCACCTCACGGAAGCGGAACCGCTCCCCGTCGGCCGCCACAGACGGCTCGCGCAGCCAGCGCACCAGCAGATCCAGTGCTTCCGGGAACCCCTTCTCGTAGGCCGCGAGACCCGTGCCGAAGACCTCCAGGTCGACCCACGGACCCCCGCGCCCCACGCCCAGCGAGAACCGCCCGCCGGAGGTGACGTGCAGCAGCGCGGCCTGCTCGCCGAGCGCCACCGGGTGGGCGGTGGGCAGCACGCTCACCGCCGTGCCGACCCGGATGCGGCGGGTGCGGCCGAGCAGTAAGGCGGCCAGGGTGACCGCGGACGGGCAGGTGCCGTACGGCACGAAGTGGTGCTCGGCCAGCCAGACCGAGTCGAGCCCCGCCTCCTCGGCGACCTCCGCCGTACGGACCGCGCGGTGCAGCGCCTCCCCCTGGCCCTGACCGGGGAACTGGGCTGCCAACACGAAACTTCCCACGTGCATGTTTTCCTGCTTCCTTGGCTCCGACACGGAGCTCCCCCACCCGGCATAACCGTCTGACACGTGCCGAGGACACGGCCTGGCGGAGAGATTTCCGGATTGTGTGCCGAATCGGCGGCCGCCGAGGGGGACTTGCGGGGGTTGGTGCCCGTACGCGTACCCCTGCCGGGCCCGCGTAGGCTGGACACGAGCCCTGCTTCCTGTATAGCCCGGTGAGGTGTCCTGTGTCCCCGCGTCGCAACCGACCCAAGGGAACCGGCTCGTCCGCGCGGAGCGCCGAGGACGACCGGTCCGGCCGTTACGGCGGCTGGCAGTCCAGCGAGAGCTGGCGGGGCGAGGACTGGAGCGTGCGGCACGTGGCGGGCGCCAGCGCCGAGGGCAAGACGTACCGCTGCCCGGGCTGCGACCAGCTGATCCCCTCCGGCGTCCCGCACGTGGTGGCCTGGCCGGAGCACGCGGGCGTCGACGACCGGCGGCACTGGCACAAGGCCTGCTGGAACGCCAAGGACCGCCGCACCACGCGGGTGCAGCGGTCCCGTAACGCGCCGCGGTTCTGAGCCCCGCGGCTCACACGTCCCGGCTCCGCAGCAGGGCCACCGCCCCGGCGAAGGCGGCGGCCGTGACGCCGAGCACGATCCACAGCGGGTCCCAGCCGGTGGGGCCGGAGTCGCTGAGGGAGTTGGTGTAGAAGACGCTGAGCTGGTTCGGGATCGAGTAGTCGAACAGGGCGTTGCGCAGGTCCTCCAGGGCGGAGGAGAACATGAACAGCGCGATCACCAGCGGGGCCAGGACCAGGCCGATCATGATGGTGATGGCGCCCGCGGAGTGCCGGATGATCGAGCCGACGACGAGCGAGAGCAGGCCGAGCAGCGCGATGTAGAGCGAGATGCCGACGGTGCCCTTCAGCCACTCGGTGCCGGTCGGGTCCTTGGCGCCGTCCAGGATCGCCACGTCGGCGAGGGCGACGACGAGCACCGAGGCGAACGTCACGGTGAACGCCACCAGGAAGAACACGATCGCCTTCGCGGCCAGCACGCGGGCCCGCGACGGGCAGGCGGTCATGGTCGTGCGGATCATGCCGGTGCCGTACTCCGAGGCGGTGGTCAGCACGCCGAGGGTGATGATGCACATGCTGCCGAGCAGCAGCCCGAAGACGCCGAACGACAGCGGGTTCTGGTCCGACAGGCCGCTCTCGCCGTCGTTGGCGGAGACCAGCGCGGCCACGAGCAGGCCGATGCCGACGACCAGCAGGACGAACACGCCGAGCGTCCACATCGTCGAGCGCACGGACCGGATCTTCGTCCACTCGGAGGCGATCGCGTGCCCGAGGTGTGCGCGCACGACCGGGATCGGCGAGGTGTAGCCGTTCGGATACGGCGAACCGGCCGCCACCTGCCAGTCGGATACGGCGGCCTGCGGCATCGGGGGCTGGGGCGTACTCATCGGGCGTCCTCGGACTTGGTCAGGTCGGTGCCGGGCTGCGCGGGAGCGGCGGCGGGGGCGGGCGTCGGCGAAGGGGCGGGCTGCCCGCCCTGGGCCGCCGCGGGCTGCGGGGCGGCCGCGGGAGCCTGCTCGGCGGGAGCCGGAGCGGGAGCGGAAGCCGGCGGCTGGGGCGCGGACGCCGGCCGGGCGGGCGTCTGGGGGGCCTGGGCGGGCTGCTGTGGCTGCTGGGCGTAGGGGTTCGGCTGTCCGGTGCCGGGGGCGCTCGGGGCGCCGTACGGGCCCGGCTGGGGCCGTCCGTCGCCGTACGGGCCCGGGGTGCCCTGGGGCATGGCGAACGGGGTGCCGCCCGCTCCGGGGGGCGGCGGGGCGTACCAGCCCGGCTGGCCCTGGCCGGGGACCGGCATCGGCGGCTGGGCGCCGGGCGGCAGGGGCTGCATCAGACCGGCCTTCTGGTCGGTCGTGGAGCGGTAGTCGACGGCGGCCTGCGTCATCCGCATGTACGCCTCCTCCAGGGAGGCCTGATGCGGCGAGAGCTCCCACAGGCGTACGTCGGCCTCGTGCGCGAGGTCGCTGATGCGGGGCAGCGGCAGTCCCGTCACCCGCAGCGCGCCGTCCTGCTCCGGCAGCACGTGGCCGCCCGCCTCGGTCAGCGCGGACGTCAGCTTCTCGCGCAGCTGCGGCTCGGTGTCCGGGGTGCGCACCCGCGCGAACCCGGCCGAGTTCGCGGCGATGAACTCCTGCACGCTCATGTCGGCCAGCAACTGCCCGCGCCCGATGACGATGAGGTGGTCGGCGGTCAGCGCCATCTCGCTCATCAGGTGGGAGGAGACGAAGACCGTACGCCCCTCCGCCGCGAGCGCCTTCATCAGGTTGCGCACCCACAGGATGCCCTCGGGGTCGAGTCCGTTGACCGGCTCGTCGAAGAGCAGCACCTGCGGGTCGCCGAGCAGCGCCGCGGCGATCCCGAGCCGCTGCCCCATGCCGAGCGAGAAGCCCTTGGACCGCTTCCTGGCCACGTCGTGCAGGCCCACCACGCCCAGCACCTCGTCGACCCGCCGGGCCGGGATGCCGGACAGCTGGGCCAGGCTCAGCAGGTGGTTGCGGGCCGAGCGGCCGCCGTGCACGGCCTTGGCGTCCAGCAGGGCGCCCACCTGACGGGGGGCGTTCGGCAGTTTCGCGTACGGGTGACCGCCGATCGTCACCTGCCCCGCGGTGGGGTTGTCCAGGCCGAGGATCATCCGCATCGTCGTCGACTTGCCGGAGCCGTTGGGCCCCAGGAAGCCGGTGACGGCACCGGGCCGCACCTGGAACGAAAGGTTGTACACAGCGGTCTTGTCGCCGTAGCGCTTGGTCAGGCCGACTGCCTCGATCATGCTCCGCACCCATCGAAAGGTTCAGCACAGCGGGGCACACGCCCCCCGTAAGGGTTAGGAGGATATCCAGGCGCTGACGGTTCCGCTCAAGAGGAGGTAAAAGGTGAGCCCCGGCTCACGCGTCCCGCCTCTTCAGCAGCACGTACCCGCCCGCGAGCGCCGCCGCCACCCACAGGGCCATGATGCCGAGCCCGCCCCAGGGCCCGTACGGGGTGTCGTCGTCGATCCTCGGCACCACCTGCATGATCTTGCTGCCGGCCTGGTCGGGCAGATAGCGGCCGATCTTCTTGGTCGCCGAAACGTTCCCCAGGATGTTGGAGATCAGGAAGAAGAACGGCATCAGGATGCCCAGCGACAGCATCGGCGACCGCAGCATCGCGGCGACGCCCATCGAGAACAGCGCGATGAGGGTCATGTAGAGCCCGCCGCCGATCACCGCGCGCAGCACGTGCGGGTCGCCGAGCGCGGCCTTGTGCGAGCCGAGCATCGCCTGCCCGAGGAAGAACGCCACGAAGCTGGTCGCCATGGAGACGACCAGGGCGAGCCCCGCGGCCACGGCGATCTTGCTGAACAGGAAGGTCCCGCGCTGCGGCACCGCGGCCAGCGAGGTGCGGATCATGCCGGTGCTGTACTCGTTGGAGACGACCAGCACCCCGAACACGATCATCGCGAGCTGGCCGAGGCTCATCCCGGCGAAGCTGATGTAGGTCGGGTCGAAGGACAGCTTGTCGTCGGCGCTCATGTTGTCGAACTCGTGCTCCGACAGCGCCGAGATCAGCATGCCGAGGGCGATCGTGACGACCACGGCGAGGGAGAGAGTCCACACCGTGGACGCCACCGACCGGATCTTGGTCCACTCGGACCGGATGACCTGGGTCGCCGCCATGTTCAGCTCCTCTTCCAGCCGTCGCCCCACTGCTGTGCCGGCGTGGGTGCGTCGGTGTGCGCGTGGTACTCCACCGACTCCGCGGTCAGTTGCATGAACGCCTCCTCCAAGGAGGCCTGCTGGGGGCTGAGTTCGTGCAGCACGATCTGGTGCTGCGCCGCCAGCTCGCCGATGTGCTCGGCCTTGCCGCCGTCCACCTCCAGCGCCCCGCTGCCCGCCTCGACGACGGTGACGCCCGCCTCGTGCAGCACGTCGAGCAGCCGCTCGCGCTGCGGGGTGCGGATGCGGACGTAGGTGCGCGAGTTCTGCGCGATGAAGTCGGCCATGGAGGTGTCGGCGAGCAGCCGTCCCTGTCCGATGACGACCAGGTGGTCGGCGGTCAGCGCCATCTCGCTCATCAGGTGGGAGGAGACGAAGACCGTGCGGCCCTGCGCGGCCAGCGACTTCATCAGGTTGCGGATCCAGTGGATGCCCTCGGGGTCGAGGCCGTTGACGGGCTCGTCGAACATCAGGATCCGCGGGTCGCCGAGCAGCGCGCCGGCGATCCCGAGCCGCTGTCCCATGCCGAGCGAGAACCCCTTGGCCTTCTTCCTCGCGACCGAGGTCAGGCCCACGGTGTCGAGCACCTCCGCCACCCTGCTCTTCGGGATGCCGTTGCTCTGGGCGAGGCACAGCAGGTGGTTGTAGGCGCTGCGCCCGCCGTGCACGGCCTTCGCGTCCAGCAGGGCGCCGATGTACTTGAGCGGGTCCTTGAGGCGGTCGTAGTGCCTGCCGTCGATACGGACGTCCCCCGCGGTCGGCCGGTCGAGCCCCAGCATCATGCGCATGGTCGTCGACTTGCCGGCGCCGTTCGGTCCGAGGAACCCGGTGACGATGCCGGGTCTGACGGTGAAGGAGAGGTTGTCGACCGCCACCTTCTCGCCGTACCGCTTCGTCAGGCCCTCGATCTCGATCATGCCGACACGCTAAGGCGCCGGTTGGACCACTGCCAACCGGACGGGCAAACACAGGCCGACGACGCAGGCAACAACGGCGAACGCGGACGTCCGGCCGAGGGCGAGGGCGAGGGCGAGGGTGCGGGTGTTCGTGCCGGCGTGCGGGATCTGCCCGGAAGCAAGGCCCTGGCAAGGCACCGACCATGACGGCGAGGCTGGCCGCGCTCATACGGAGGCCGCGGACGAGGAGGACGGCAGCGAGGGCGAGGCCGTTGGCGACGCCGACGGCGAACGGGAGGGTGCCCAGGGCGGTCGGCAGGACGCTGGTCAGCACGACCGGGCGGGGGCCGAGCCGGTCGGTGAGGCCGTCGCCGGCGCGGGCCGGCGGGGAGCCGGCGCCCTGGGGCGGCAGCAGCAGGCGGGTGGCGACAACGCCCTCGCCCGAACGACCGGACACGCGCGGCCGGTCGGCGGAGGCGCACGACCTGGACCCGACCACGTTCGGGTGCGCACGCTGCTGAAACGGGCTGTCGAGCCCGGCGAGATCCCCACCCCCGACCTGCCCGCCCGCGTCGTCGCCGTCCCCGCGGACCTCCTGCGGTACGAGATGCCGCTGTCCACCGAGCCGGTCACTGGCCAGGCGCTGACCGCGATCGTCGACGACGTCTTCCTCCCCCGCGTACGCCAAGAGGCCCGCACCTTCGGGGGAGACGGTGCGGGCCTCTGAACGCGCTGCTGGTTACCGGGACTGCTGCGCCGGCACCCCACGCGAGATCGGCTCGTCCTCGGTCGGCGAACCGGCGGCGGCCACCGCGGCGCCCGTGAGCGTCGCGAGCATCTCGCGGACGTTCGTCAGCTGGGCGTTGATCGAGTCGCGGCGGTTGGTCAGCGCCGCGAGCTCACGCTCGGATTCCGAACGGATGCGGTCGGCCTTGGCGTTGGCGTCGGCCACGATGTCCTCGGCCTGGCGCTGGGCCGTCTCCACCGTCTGGCGGGCACGGCGCTCGGCGTCGGTGCGCAGCTTCTCCGCCTCCAGGCGCAGCTGCTCCGCGCGGTGCTCGATCTCCGCGAGGCGCTTCTCGGCCTTCTGCTGACGCGAGGCCAGGTCGCGCTCGGACTGCTCGCGGCGCTTGGCGAGGTTCGTCTCGAAGTCCGCGGCGGCCTGCGCGGCCTTGGCGCGGGTCTCCTCGAAGAGGGCGTCGGCCTCCTCGCGCTTGGACTGCGCGTCCTTCTGGGCCTCGGCGCGCAGCTGCGAGGCGTCACTCTTGGCCTTCTCGACGATCCGGACGCCCTCGTCCTCGGCCTTGGCCTTGCGCTCCGCCGCGAACGATTCTGCGTCGTTGCGGACCTGCTGGGCGGCCGACTCGGCGAGCTCGCGGTGCTGCTCCGCCGCGCGCCGGGCCTCCTCGCGCAGATCCTTGGCCTCTTCTTCGGCGAGACGGAGGATCTTCTCGACACGCGCGCCGAGACCGGCGTAGGACGGCTCGGCGTCGCTCACGGCGGCCTGGGCGTTCTGCGTTTCGAGGTGGAGCTCCTCGATGCGCTTTTCCAGAGCGGTGATGCGGGCGAGAGCGCTGTCACGGTCGGAGACGAGCTTGGAGATCCGTTCGTCCACCTGAGCGCGGTCGTACCCACGCCGCACAAGCTCGAAGCCGTAGGGGGAAGTGTCGCTCATGGGGTTCCTGTCGAATGAGACCGGTGAGGTGATAGAGGGAATCCTAGGGGCCGTAGCGGCGTGTCATCGAGCGGATGCGTGTTTGATCTGGAAAATGACACCCCTTTTGGGTGGCTAACCGGCAGGCGGCTTGCCAAAGACTTGGTCAAAGGCCTCAGAAGACACCGAAACCGCCCTCGCCCGCTAGCCGTCCGAGGACTTGCCACCCGAACGGGGGGCGCCGACGGTGGCGCCGGCCTTGACCGCACCGTCCTTGCCCGCCGACGGGGCCTCGAAAGACTCCAACGCTTCCAGCACGTCCTGGACACGGGAGATCTCGGCGTTGATGTCCTCGCGCCGGCGCACCAGGATCTCCAGCTCGCGCTTTCCTTCCTCGACCGTGCGCTTGGCCTCGCGGATCGCCTCCGCCTTCAGCTCCTCGGCCTCCTTCACGAGGGCCGCCTTCTTCTGCTCGGCCTCCTTCAGGAGCCCCTCGGCCTTCTTGACCGCGGCGATACGGACCTTGCCCGCCTCGGAGTTGGCCTCCGAGACCAGCTCCTTGGCCTTCGCCTGCGCCTTGGCCAGCTGCTCCTCGGCGGCCTTGATGAGCGCGTCGCAGCGGTCGCCGGTCGACTTCATCGTCTCGGCCGCCTCGCGCCGGGCCCGCTCGTGCAGCTCCTCGATCTCGCCCGTGATGCGGTCGCGCAGCTCCTCCGCCCGCTCCCTTATGGCGGTCGCGTCCCGGCGGGCGCCGACGAGCAACTCGTCCGCGTCCGTACGTGCCTTCTCCACCAGCGAGTTGCCCTCGACCGTCGCCTCCGACACCAGCCGGTCGGCCTCCTTGCGGGCCGCGCCCACCATGCGGTCGGCCTGCGCCTCGGCGTCGGCGGTGGTCTGGTGGGCCTGCTGCTGGGCCTCGGTGAGCAGCTTGTCGGCCTCGGCGGTGGTCTCCGTGATGAGCTTGTCGACCTGCTCGGCCACGTCCTGGCGCCGCTTGTTGGCGTCCTTGCGGGCCTCGTCCAGGGTGCGCTCGGCCTCCTCGCGCGCGGAGTTGACCAGCCGCTCCGCCTCCGCGGCGGCCTCGGCCCGCACCCGCTCGGACTCGGCGCGGATCCGCTCGGCGTGCTGCTGGGCGGAGCCGACCGTCTCGGCGGCCTCGGCCCGCAGCCGCTCCGCGTCGCCGGTGGCGTCCGCCATCAGCTTCTCCGCCTTGGCGAGCGCCTCGGCGCGCACCCGGTCGGCCTCGGTGACGGTCTCCGTGGTCAGCCGCTCGGCCTCGTTGCGCGCCTCGGTGATGAGGGTGTCGGCCTGGGTGGCCGCGTCCGAGCGGATGCGGTTGGCGTCCTCGCGGGCGTCCGCCCGGGTGCGCGCGGCGGCCTGGTCGGCCTCGGCGATCGTGTCGGAGGCCTCCGTACGCACCCGCTGGGCGTGCTCGGCCGCCTCCGACCGCAGCCGCTCCGCCTCCGCGATCGCCTCCGAGACCGTGCGCTCCGCAAGGGCCTTGGCGGCCTCCGACTCCTCCCGCGACTCGCGCCGGACGCGGTTGGCGTCCTCGGTGGCCCGCTCCCGCTCGGCGTAGGCGTCGGCGCGGACCCGGTCCGCCTCCTCCTCCGCCTCCCGCCGGGTACGGTCCGCGGCGTGCTCGGCGGCGCTGCGCAGCCCGGCGATCTCCTCCTGGGCCTGCTCGTGCAGCCCGGCCACCGAGTCCCGTACCTGCTGGGCGTGCTGCTCGGCCGCCGACACCATCTCGTTCGCGCGCCGGTCGGCCTCCTCGACCAGCCGGACCGCCTCGGCCTGTGCCTCCTCGACCCGGTTGCGGGCGGAGGCCAGCAGCTCCTCGCTCTGCTCGCGGGCCCGCTCGCGCTCCTGGTCGGCCTCGGCCCGCGCGGCACCGAGGAGTTCCTCGGCCTCGCGCCGGCGCCGGGCGGCCTCCTCCTGTGCGGCAGCCAGCGTCTCCGACGCCTCCGCGCCCAGCCGCTCGGCGGCGGCCAGCGCCTCAGCCCGCACCCGGTCGGCGGTGTCCTGCGCCTCCGTCTTCAGCCGCTCGGCCTCGGCCGCGGCCTCCGAACGCAGCCGTACGGCGATGGCCTCGCCCTCGGCCCGGGAGGCGGACGCGTCCGACGCGGCCTCGTCGCGCAGCCGCTCGGCCTCCGCCTCGGCCTGCTGCTGAAGGGTGCGGATCCGCTCGGCGGCCTCCGTGCGCAGCCGCTCGGTCTCCTCGGCGGCCTCACGCCGGATGCGGGAGGCCTCCTCGCGGGCCTCCGACAGCGCCCGCTCGGCGGCGGCCAGGCGCTCCTCGGCCTCCGTGTGCAGCCGCGTCAGCTCCTCGGCGGCCTCCGCACGACGCGCCTCTATGGCCCGCTCGGTCTCCTCGCGCAGCTCGCGGGCGGCCCGCTCGGCGTCCGCCTTGATGCCCGCGGCCTGCTCGACGACCTCCTCGCGGTGCCGTTCGGCCTCCTGCCGGGTGCGCTGGAGGGTCTCCTCGGCCTGCCGGCGCAGCGTGGTCGCCCGCTCGATGGCCTCGGTGCGGACCTTCTCGCTGTCCGTGGTGGCCTTCTGGCGCAGCTCGTCCGCGTCCGCCTTGGCCTTGGACAGCAGCTCCTCGGCGGTCTTGGCCGCCTCCTCGATCTGCTGGACGGCCTCCTTGCGGGCCTCCGCGCGGATCTTCTCGCCCTCGGCGACCGCGTCGGCGCGCAGCTGCTCGGCCTCGCCGCGCAGCCGGCGGGCCTCCTCCTGCAGCTCGACCGTCTTGG
This sequence comes from Streptomyces sp. 7R007, assembly GCF_054850255.1. NCBI lineage: Bacteria > Bacillati > Actinomycetota > Actinomycetes > Kitasatosporales > Streptomycetaceae > Streptomyces > Streptomyces sp. 7R007. Next base: position 125,674 of record NZ_JBTWMV010000023.1, read on the forward strand.
CGCGGTACTCCTTGGTGTCGTCCTTCGCCGCGCCCTTGAGCTGCTCGGCGATGTCGTGCGCCTCGGCCCGCAGCCGGTCCGCCTCGGCCTCGGCCTCCCGGCGGATCCGCTCGGCCTCCTCGGCGGCGGCCTTGGTGGTGTTCTGCGCGTCCTGCTGGGCCTTGTTGAGGACGTCCTCGGCGGTCTTGGCCGCCTTCGACAGCTGGGTGGCGCTCTCCTCGGCGGTGATCGTCCGGGCCTTCTCGGCGGCCTCGGCGAGCAGCTTCTCCGCCTCGGAGCGGGCGTCGGCGATGACCTGCTCGGCCTCCGCCTTCGTCGCCTCCGCCTCCTTGGTGGCCTCCTCGACCAGCCGGGCGACCTGCTCCTTGGCCGTGCGCGTGCGCTGCTCGTTGGCGCTCTCGGCGCCGGCGAGGGCCTTGGCGGCGGTCTCCTTCGCCTCGGCCATCAGCTTCTCGGCCTCGGACTGCGCCTTGCGCAGCGCCTCCTCGGCCTCGGCCATGCGCTGCTCGGCGGCCCGGCTCAGCTCCTGGGCCTGGCGGCGGGCCGCGTCCGACTCGCTGACCGTGGAGCTGCGCAGCTGCTCGGCGTGGTCGGTGGCCTCCTGGGCCTGCGTGGAGGCCGCGTTGAGCAGCCGCTCGGCGTCCGCGCGGGCCCGGCGCAGGATCTGCTCGGCCTCGGCGCGGGCCGACTCGGCCTCGCTCTGCAACCGCTGCCGGGCCTCGCTGGTGAGCCGCTCGGCCTCGGCACGGGCGGCCGCCATGGCCTGCTCGGCCTCGGCCCGGGACTCCTCCAGCAGCCGGCGGGCCTGCGACTCGGTGCGGGCGCGCAGCTGCTCCGCCCACGCCACGTTCTCGTTGACGTGCGACTCGACGGTCTGGCGGCGCTCGGCCAGCTCCTGGTCGAGCTGCTGGCGCCGGGTGACGGCCTCCTGGTGCAGCTCCGCCTGCAGCCGCGCGGCCTGCTCCGCGTGCTCCTGCAGGATGCGCTGGGTCTGCGCCCGGGCGTTGCTCAGCTCCCGCTCCGCCTCCTGGCGCAGCTGGTCGGCCTGGATCTGCGCGTTGCGCAGCAACTGCTCGGCCTGGTAGCCGATGTCGCCGCCGCCGAAGTCGGGCCGGGACATGATGGTGCGGCGCGCCTCGTGCAGCTTGGCGCGCAGCACCTCGACCTGGTAGCCGAGGTCCTCGGCGTGCTGGATCGCCTTTTCCCGCTCGGTCTTCAGCCGCTTCATCTCGGCTTCGAACCGAGTGAGGTGGTCGACGTCAGCCGCCGGCTCTCGCTCCTGGCTCTCGTAGCCCCGCACTGCGCGGTCCCATCCGTCCCCTGGTCGCAGGTCTCTCCGAGCTCCGTCCATCCTCCGGACGGGGCCCCCGGGGAATGGTGTCAGATCAACGGCGGAGCAAGGGCTGCTGCCCCGACGCTCGCCCCCCGAAACCCGGACCCCGGCATGCGGCCACCCCGCATCGGGAGGCGACCGCCCCCAACCCTACCGGCCCATATGTACGGGGGTCAGTGCTCAGGTGACTCAACAGGCGCCGAAGTGACCAGTTCTGTCAGTACACCGTGGCAATCCTTGGGGTGCAGGAAGGTGATCCGTGACCCCATGGAGCCACGTCGCGGCTCTTCGTACAGCACGCGGACGCCCTTGTCCTTGATGTCGGCCGCGTCCGCGTCGACGTCCGCGGTGCCGAAGGCGATGTGGTGGACGCCCTCGCCGTTCTTGTCGAGCCACTTGGCGACGGTCGAGTCCGGCCGGGTCGGCTCCAGGAGCTGCAGGTAGGACGCCCCGCCGTCGGAGGTGTCGTTGATCTTGAGCATGGCCTCGCGGACGCCCTGCTCCTCGTTGACCTCGGAGTGGAACACCTCGAAGCCGTACGTGGCCCGGTAGAACTCGACGGTCTTGTCGAGATCGAAGCAGGCGATTCCGATGTGGTCGATTCGCGTCAGCATGTTGTTAGTGCAGCGCTCCCGGGATGGTTACGCAACGTGCCAGCGATCACACCGACGGCTTGGTGACGGCACGGAGTGCCACTCAGTACATTCGAAGTAAACCCTCGTTCACTCCTCGGCTGCTTCAGCCGGTAAGGGGATCGCAGCTCATGTCTTCGTCCACGAACAGCTCTGTGATCGTCGCGGGCGCGCGTACGCCCATGGGACGGTTGCTGGGCTCGCTGAAGTCCTTCTCCGGAGCCGACCTCGGCGGCTTCGCGATCAAGGCCGCCCTCGACCGTGCGGGGATCGGTGGCGACCAGGTGCAGTACGTCATCATGGGCCAGGTGCTCCAGGCCGGGGCAGGGCAGATCCCGGCACGCCAGGCCGCCGTCAAGGCGGGCATCCCGATGAACGTCCCGGCGCTCACCGTCAACAAGGTGTGCCTGTCCGGCCTCGACGCCATCGCGCTCGCCGACCAGCTCATCCGCGCCGGCGAGTTCGACGTGATCGTCGCCGGCGGCCAGGAGTCCATGACCAACGCCCCGCACCTGCTGCCGAAGTCCCGCGAGGGCTTCAAGTACGGCGCGATCGAGATGCTCGACGCGATGGCGTACGACGGCCTGACCGACCCGTGGGAGAACATCCCCATGGGCGAGTCGACCGAGAAGCACAACACCCGGCTGGGCATCAAGCGCCCCGAGCAGGACGAGATCGCCGCACTGTCCCACCAGCGCGCGGCGGCCGCCCAGAAGAACGGCGTCTTCGAGGCCGAGATCACGCCCGTCGAGATCCCGCAGCGCAAGGGCGAGCCGGTCGTCTTCAGCAAGGACGAGGGCATCCGCGGCGACACCACGGTGGAGTCCCTGGGCAAGCTGCGCCCGGCGTTCACCAAGGACGGCACCATCACGGCCGGCACCTCCTCGCAGATCTCGGACGGTGCGGCGGCCGTGGTCGTGATGAGCAAGGCCAAGGCGCAGGAGCTGGGCCTGGAGTGGATCGCGGAGATCGGCGCCCACGGCAACGTGGCCGGGCCGGACAACAGCCTCCAGTCGCAGCCGTCCAACGCCATCCTGCACGCCCTGAAGAAGGAGGGCCTGGAGGTCGAGGACCTGGACCTGATCGAGATCAACGAGGCCTTCGCGGCCGTCGCGGTCCAGTCAATGAAGGACCTCGGAGTGTCCACGGAAAAGGTGAACGTCAACGGCGGTGCCATCGCCCTGGGCCACCCCATCGGCATGTCCGGCGCCCGGCTCGTGCTGCACCTGGCCCTGGAGCTCAGGCGCCGGGGCGGCGGCGTCGGCGCGGCCGCGCTGTGCGGCGGCGGCGGTCAGGGTGACGCGCTGATCGTGCGGGTACCCAAGGCCTGAGCCCCTTTTTTCCGTACGCACCTCTCTGAACGGACCTGAACGGAGCTGTGATGCAGGACGTCTCCACGCTGGTGGCCCAGGCCAGGGAAGGCCGGCCGCGGGCCGTGGCCCGGCTGATCTCCTTGGTCGAGGGGGCGTCCCCGCAGCTCCGGGAGGTCATGGAGACGCTCGCCCCGCTGACGGGCAACGCGTACGTGGTCGGCCTGACCGGCTCGCCCGGCGTCGGCAAGTCCACGTCCACCTCCGCGCTGGTCACCGCGTACCGCAAGCAGGGCAGGCGGGTCGGCGTCCTGGCCGTCGACCCGTCCTCGCCCTTCTCCGGCGGTGCCCTGCTCGGCGACCGCGTCCGGATGTCGGAGCACGCCTCCGACCCGGGCGTCTACATCCGCTCGATGGCGACCCGCGGCCACCTGGGCGGCCTCGCCTGGGCGGCGCCGCAGGCGATCCGCGTGCTGGACGCGGCCGGCTGCGACGTGATCCTGGTCGAGACGGTCGGCGTCGGCCAGTCGGAGGTCGAGATCGCCTCCCAGGCCGACACCTCCGTCGTCCTGCTCGCCCCGGGCATGGGCGACGGCATCCAGGCGGCCAAGGCGGGCATCCTGGAGATCGGCGACGTGTACGTCGTCAACAAGGCCGACCGCGACGGCGCCGACGCCACCGCCCGCGAGCTCAACCACATGCTGGGTCTGGGCGAGTCCCGCGGTCCCGGCGACTGGCGGCCCCCGATCGTCAAGACGGTCGCCGCGCGCGCCGAGGGCGTCGACGAGGTGGTGGAGGCCCTGGAGAAGCACCGCGCGTGGATGGAGGAGCGCGGGGTCCTCGCCGAGCGCCGGCTGGCGCGGGCGGCCCGCGAGGTCGAGACGATCGCCGTCACGGCCCTGCGCGAACGCATCGGCGACCTGCACGGCGACCGCCGGCTGAGCGCGCTGGCGGAGCGGATCGTGGGCGGCGAGCTGGACCCCTACCGCGCGGCGGACGAACTGGTGGCGGGCCTGACGCAGGGCTGAGGCGCGGTAATTCCGTCGTGAACTGCCCGGCGCCGCTGCTACGTTGACCCGCATGTACCTCCTCATGGCATAGGGCACGCCCCGCCCGCGCCGGCCGCGCACCCGGCCGACGCGGCGATCAGGCGTCCCCTTTTCCGCCCTGAGCCGAGGAACTCCCGTGTCGTCCACGTCTGCCGGCCGGCCGTCCTACGCCGCCGTCCTCCGTCTCCCGCACGCCCGCCGCACCTTCGCCGCCGCCCTGCTCGGCAGGCTGTCGTACGGCGTCGTCCCGCTGTCCGCGATGCTCGCCGTGACCCGCTCCACCGGGTCCTACGCGGTGGCGGGCACCGTCGCCGCGCTGTTCGGCGGCACCAGCGTCTTCCTGACGCCCGCGCGGGCGTCGCTCATCGACCGGTACGGGCCGCGCCGGGCGCTCGCCCCGATGGCCGCCGCCCACACCGTGCTGCTGGCGCTGCTGACGGCGCTTGCCTGGCGTCCGGGCGCCGCCTCGCCGCTCGCCCTGGACGCCGTCGCGGCCCTCGCGGGCGCCTGCACGCCGCCGCTGGGGCCGACCATGCGGGCGGTCTGGTCCCGGCTCGCCCCGGACCGTGCGCTGCTGCAGCGCGCGTACGGCCTGGACGGGGTCGCCGAGGAACTCCTCTTCGTCACCGGGCCGTTGCTGGTCGGAACGCTGGTGGGCGTCGCCCCGCCGGCGGCCGGCATCGCCTTCGGCGCGTGCCTGATGGCCGCGGGGACGGCGGGCTTCGTGGGCTCGCCCGCCGTGCGCGCGACGGGGCCGGCCGAGAGGGACGTACAGCAGCGCGTGAACCGCCCGAAGCAGCCCTCGGGTGTGCTGCGCCGGACCGTGCAGCCCGTCGTCGCGGTCACCGGCGTCGGACTGGCCGTCGGCGCGGTCGAGCTGGTGGTCGTGGCCTTCGCCGGGCAGCGGCACTACGGCGACGACGCCGCAGCCTGGACCCTGGCGGCCCTGTCGGCGGGCAGCGCCCTCGGAGGTCTGCTGCACGGGGCCGTCGCCTGGCGCCCGGCCGCCCGTGTGCGGTTGCCGTTCGCCGTGGCGGGCCTCGGACTGGCACTGCTCGGCGCCGGGCTCGCCGACGGGCTCGGCACGCTCGCCGTCGCCCTCGCGGCCGCCGGGTTCTTCGTCGCGCCGGCGCTGACCACCGCCTACCTGGCGGCGGACGAGGCGGTCGCCGCCGGGGCGCGGGTGCGGGCCGGGGCCTGGGTCAACACGGGCGTCAACGCGGGGATGACGGCCGGTGCGGCCGGAGCCGGGGTCCTGGTGGGCGGGCTGCCGACGGCCCTGTGCTTCGCGGTGGCCGGCGCGCTCGCCCTGCTGACGGCGTCGGCCACGGTGCGGGGCGCCCTGCGGCACCCGGTGCCGGACCGGGCCGGCGAGGCGCCCGCACCCTCGGCTCCCTAGGGACGCCCCCGCTGGCCCCGCAGGTGTTCCGCGATGGGCTTGAGGGCCTTGTCGAGTTCCGACAGGGCCTCGGGGGAGAGCAGGTCGATGAAGTGCCTCCGCACGGACGCCACATGGTGGGGCGCGACCTTCTTCATCGTCTCCATGCCGTGCTCGGTGAGGACCGCGTAGAGCCCGCGCCGGTCGGACTCGCAGTTCTCGCGCCGGACCAGGTCCGCGTTCTCCATCCGGGTGATCTGATGGGACAGGCGGCTCTTGGACTGGAGGGTGGCGGACGCGAGGTCGCTCATCCGCATCCGCACGTCCTCCGACTCGGAGAGGTTCACCAGGATCTCGTAGTCGTTCATCGTCAGGCCGAACGGCTGCAGATCCTTTTCGAGCTGGTACGTCAACAGCTTGTTGACCTCCAGGTGGGTGCGCCAGGCGCACTGCTCCGCATCGGTCAGCCAGCGCGTGGCCGTCTCGGTCTCCATGAATGAAGTCTACCTAAAATGTTGAAAGGCGAACTAGTGAGGGTGGTGTGACTGCGCGCACGCGTTCGACGTCACACTCCGCAGACTACCGCTCACAGCCCGAAGCGACGCTGGAGGTCCCCCAGCTGTCCGGGAAGGCGCGGTGCGCCCCCCTGCTGTGAAGGGCCTGTGAACGGACCCCCCTGGCCGGGTACGCCGGGCTCCTGCGCAACCGCCCCCGTGGCCTGCTCGGCCATGAGGGTCTCGGTCGACTGGAGCAGCACCGTGCCCGCTCCCACGAACTCGAACTGATGCTCCTCTCCGGAGGCCCCGCCGAGGCCCGTCATCGCACGTAGGCCCCCCATTACGCCCGTCAGGTACCCGTGGTCGTAGTGGTGGCACGGCGAGGGGCAGTCGGCCCAGCCCACCAGTGCCTGCGGGTCCACCCGGACCGGGGGTTCCATGAACACCACCGGGCCGTTGGACGCGGCCACGAACTTTCCGGTTCCGATGAGGGTGAGGAAGCCCGGCACGATCGATTGCTTGAGCGACAGACTTGGCTGAAAAGCGAGCAGGTTGCCCGAGCGAATGGTCAGGTTGCCGTCGTCGAGGTCGTAGGAGTTGACGTCGAAGGCCCGGTCGGCGAGGAGCATCTTGCCCGAGCCCTCCGCCACGACCCAGTCGCTCGCGTGCAGAGGCGAATGAAAGGACGTACGGACAAGTCGGTCGAGTCGGCCGTGCCCGATGCCGTTGAAATCGATCGCACCGTAGTAGGCGATCATCTTCCCCTTCTGCAGGAACCACTGGCTCCCCTTGAGCTCGACGCAGAAGGTGTACTTGTTCACGTTGTCGTCGACCGGCAGCGTCATCGGGTCGTACACGGTGGGGCCGCCGGCGCCCGGGTAGGTGGTCACAGCTTCTCCTCCGACGCCTGGACGTACACCGCACCGCTGCCGCTGAGCTCCAGCTGGAACGCCTCCCCGGAACCCCGGCCCACCATGTCCCGCCAGCCCAGCGCGGCGGAGAGCTTGTTGCGGACGTCGCCGTGGTGGGCGACGTAGGCCTGCGGGTCGACGTGGACGGGGCGGCCCGGGGTGATCGGGACCTCGAAGACGCCGCCGTGCGCCATCACCGCCACCGCGCCGTGGCCCGTGAGGGTGGTGGTGAACAGGCCCTGGCCGGTGACCTGGCCGCGCACCATGCCCATCACCCCGCCCTGCGCACCCATGAACATCGTGCCCTGCTGGAGCGTGCCCTCGAAGGCCAGCAGTCGGTCCGCCTCCACGTACAGGGTGTCGCCGGTGAGGTTGATGACGTGGACGTGGTGGCCGCCGTGCCCGAAGAAGACCGTGCCGCTGCCCTCGACGGTCATCAGGGGCGTCGCCTCGTTCGCCACCCGGCGCCCGATCATCGACATCAGCCCGCCCTGGCCGCCCTGGACGTTCGGGGTGAAGGACACCTCGCCCTTGTAGGCGAGCATGGCGCCGCGCTGGCTGAACAGCCGCTGCCCCGGCAGGACGGTCGCCTCCACCATCTTGGAGTTGATCTCGCGCAGCGCCATGTCACACATCCCCCGCGATCGTGTTGCGCTCGCTCGGCTGTACGTACACCAGCCCGTCCCCCTCGAACCGGATCTGGAACGCCTCGCCGCCGCCCTCGCCGAGGAAGGTGCGGAACGTCACACCGGACTGGAACGACTGGCGGACGTTGCCCTGGTGGGCGATGTAGGCGCCCGGGTCGACGATCAGCGGGTACTGCGGGCTCACCCGGAGCACCACCGCGGGGCCGTCCGAGGTGATCGCCGCCTGTCCGTGCCCCTCGACGGTGGTCGTGAACAGCCCGTTGCCCTGCGAGGCGCCGCGCAGTCCGGTGAAGGTCGTCCCGGTCCGCAGGCCGGCGTCGGTCGCGAGCAGGTTGCTCGACTCGACGTACAGCTTGTCGCCCTGGAGCCGGACGAGGTTGATCTCACTGGCGCGGTCGGCGAACCAGCACGTGCCCTGCCCCCGCACCTCCATCACGGTCATCTGCTCGCCGGTCAGCCGCCGCGTCACCATCCCGCGCAGTCCCTCGCCGCCGCCGCTCAGCTTCTTGAACGCCATCTGTCCGTCGTACGCGACCATCGAGCCGTTCTTCGCCTTCACGGCGTCCCCGGTCATCTCGACGGCGAGCACCTTGCTGCCTTGAAGTCGGAACATCGCCACGCCTGCGAAGGTATCCGCCCCCGGCCCGGGCCGACAGGTCCCGCGGGTGGAGATCGCCCCTGACCAGACCCCTAGGGCCTCGGTCCCGCCCCGGGGACGCGGATGACCGCCTTGCCGCCCGTCAGATCGACCGTCGAGCGCGGGGGCGCGCCGTCCTCCTCGTCGTCGCGCAGCACGAGTGAGCTCTGGCGCTCCTTCAGCTCGTGCTGCTTGCCGGGGGAGAGCGCGGCGTGCAGCTGCTCGAACCCGGTCGCCGACACCTGGCCCTGGCGCCCCGCGTTCCGCCAGGGCAGGACCCCGGCCCGCCCGGCGCGCAGCAGCAGCTGGTCCACGAAGGCCAGCACCGTGAGCCCGACCACCAGCCCTGGCAGGGTCATGAAGAAGACGAACTGCATACGGACACTCTCCACCCCCGTGCGAGCGACCGGCAGCGGTTTGCCAGAATGGTTGAACGTTTGTGCTCGCGTTCACAAACCCGTCGACGTCGCTCCCACCCGAAGGTGACCCGTGGACCTCAAGACCGCCTCCGCCCTCCGCCGCCTGCGCCTCGTCTCCGCACCCGAGGCCGTCTCCTTCCTCCTGCTGCTGGTCTGCTCGGTGCTGAAGCGGACGACGGACTTCAACGCGGTGCCGGTCATGGGCATGGTGCACGGCGTCCTGTTCATCCTGTACGTGCTCTTCTGGGCCGACGCCTGGAACCGCGCCAAGTGGGACAAGAAGACGGCCGCCGTCTACTTCGTCCTCTCCGTCCTGCCCACCGGCGGCTTCTTCGCCGAGCGCAAGCTCAAGCGCGCCGCCGAGGACGAGGTCATCGCCTCCCGCGCCCGCAAGGAAGGGATCGTCAACGCATGATCGTCGCCTTCTCCGTGACGCCGCTCGGCGTCGGCGAGGACGTCGGTGAGTACGTCGCCGACGCCGTCCGGGTCGTGCGCGAGTCCGGCCTGCCCAACCGCACCGACGCGATGTTCACCTCGATCGAGGGCGACTGGGACGAGGTGATGGACGTCGTCAGGCGTGCCGTCGCCGCCGTCGAGGCGCGCGCGCCCCGCGTCTCCCTGGTCCTCAAGGCCGACATCCGCCCCGGCGTGACCGACGGACTCACCTCCAAGGTCGAGACGGTGGAGCGCCACCTGGCCGGGTAGCGCCCTCAGCCGCCCTCGCCGGACGCCAGCGCGATCCCCAGCGGCGTCCGCTCGTACAGCACCTGATGGCCGTAGCGCCGCGCGGTCAGCAGTCCGGCGTCGCGCAGCACCGTCAGATGCGCCGAGACGGAGGACGGGGCGAGGCCCAGCCGGTGGGCGAGGGCCGTGGTGGCGGCGGGCTCGTCCAGCGCGGCCAGCACGGCGGCCCGGCCGCGCCCGAGGAGCCGTACGAGCGCCTCCGGGGTCTTCGCGGCGGGCTCCGCCCACAGGCCGCCGATGCCGCGGGCCGGGTAGACCAGCGTCGGCTGCCAGGGCGGGTCGAAGGTGGAGACGACGTCCGGCCAGATGAAGACGCTCGGCATCAGCACCAGGCCCTCGCCCGCGAGCCGCCGCTCGTGCCGCAGCCGCATGTCCACGGTGAGCGTCCCGGCCTGCCAGCCGAACCGCCGGTTGATCTCCGGCAGCAGGCCGCCCAGGCCCACCTCCGCCAGCCGCCGGGAGTGGAAGGCGACGTCGGCCTCCAGCAGGGCGCGCAGCCGGGGCCAGTCCGGCTCGACCAGGGCGTGCCAGGCCGCCTCCATCGCGTCGGCG